>NZ_JABXWS010000065.1:0-9947 GCF_015594425.1 Novosphingobium sp. HR1a | reverse complement strand
GGGTTTTCTCCCCCTCCACCACCCGCTGCGCGGGCGGTCCCCCTCCCCATTCCTTCGGAACAGGGAGGATAAGGTTTCAGCCCAGCTTCTTCGGCGCGGCCGGGGGCTGCGGCGGGGACCAGCCCGCCGGAACCGGCGCGGGCTTCTGCTCGCGGGCGTAGTTCTCGAGGCTGGAGAGCGAAGGCCCGTAGTCCTCGGTCGGCGAGTGCAGCCACTTTTCGTCCATCGCGCGCGCGGCCTCGACGAGGTCCTGCGGCAGTTCCTTGATGCCGCCGGGCAGCGTCTGGAACGTGGTGAAGTAAGTGATGTGGCCGGGCGCCTGACCCATCAGCATCCAGGGCAGCCACGGCGTCATGCGCGTCCATGCGCCGATATGCGGGATGTGGGTGAGGTTGGGGTTCAGCACGTCCTCGCGCTTCACGGTGTAGATGAAGTGCTCGGAGACGCGGTTCATCACGCCCGAGGATTCGCGCGGCCACTTGTCGGGCTGCAGCGCGTTCGGATAGATCATGTCGATGTCGGTGTTGACGATCAGGGTGCCTTCCGGACCCTCCATCCAGTCCATCAGGAACGGCTTGGGCTCGGTCTTCACCTTCTGCAGCCCGCCGTAGCTCGGCGGCTCGGGGACCTTGTCGCTGATGGTGAAGTTGAACGGGTCGTTGGCGATCGGCACGACCTTGACCTTCTCGCCGGTATAGGGGTTGTCCCAAGTGTCCAGCAGCTTGCCGGTCTCGATGTCGCGATAGAACACGACTTCGCGCAGCATGCGGCGCCAACTGCCGTCGTCCAGGCGCTTCATGCGGGTGAAGCTGAAGCCCTCGGCGATGAACAGCGGGCGGATCTTCTCGTTGTCGCGCACGCCGAAGGCCTTGCCGCGCAGCCAGCCGCACTTTTCCTTGGTGGGATCGACGTCACCGTCGATGCGCGCATACGTATCGCGGTTCCACACCGGGTCCTTGAAGTCCAGCCTGGTGGTGAAATTCAGGCGCGACGCAGCCGTCGCGGACTTGCCGGCGGCGGACGCCACCGTGGGAAGCGCCGCCACGCCTGCGGCGATGGCCGCCAGGCTGAGGCCTTCGCGGCGGGTAAACGTGTTATTCGACATGAGCTGATCACTCCATGAGGCCGAGAGGCTATGTGCCGCGATGGGGATGGATGAAGCCGGGGCCAGCGTCGATCAAGCTCCCACGAATGATCGCCAGACAGATACGGCGGATCGCCGATCACAATTTTTGATCATTGAGTACGGTCAAGGCAGGCACGTCTATTGGCCCCGAGCCGCGCTGTCGGGCGCGGTCAGGGTGTTGTCAGGTGCCGCTAGGGTGCCTTTGGGTGCCGTTCAGTGCGCCTTGCGCATTGGTTCGAAGGCCGATTTCTCGAGAATTTCGCGCAGTGCCTTGCAGGCCGAAGTCTCGAAGTTCTCCGCCATGCTGACGAAGCCGAACTGCGAGGCGGTGACCTCGGTGCCGGGTACGCGCCTGAGGGTGCCGTTCTCCAGCTCCTCGGCAACCCGCTCGTCGGCGATCAGGCCGATGAAGTCGCCGCTGAGAACCAGCAGGCGAATAACGTCCATCGAGGCCGTCCGCACACTCTTGCGCGCGACATCGCGGCCTGCCGTCGCCATGACCGAGACGATGTCGCTCTGGCCCGGAAATGCGCCGACAATGGCGGTGTCGAACTCCACCCAGCGGTACTGGGAGATCGGGCGGCGCTTGGCGATATCGTCGAAAACCGGGTGCGTGGCGGCCGCGACGACGGAATAGTTGAGCGTTCCCAAAGGCTCGGTCAGCAGGGTGCCGCCATGTTCATCGTCAGCCGGGATGGCGCAGCAGGCGAAGTCGACCTCACCCTGCTGGAGACGGCCGAGGAGCTGCGAACTGAAGCCCTCGAATACCCGCAAGGTGGTCGAGGGGTACTGCTCCGAAAACTCGGCGATGCAGCGGGCGAAGGCGTCGGTCAGGAAGATCGAGTGCACGCCCATGTTGATCGTCTGGTTGTGCGTGCTGTCGGCGACTTCGTCGAGGATGCGCTCCTGTTCGCGGAAGATCAGCCGGGCGCGGCGGACCAGACGGTCGCACAGTGGCGTCGGGCGAATGCCGCGCGGGCCGCGCTCGAACAGGCGGCCGTTCAGCGTTTCCTCGAGCTGGTGCATGCTCCAGGTCAGGGCGGGCTGGGAGATGCCCAGATCGCGCGCCGCCTGCCGGAAGCTCCCGGCTTCGTAGATCGCCACCATGCGTTGCAGTTTGACCAGGTCCATGCGCGTCACCGTTGATCGTCGGGCTCGGGTTTGTCCAGCCTTGCCAGCGGGAAGGGGCCATCGGTCGCACTCCCCGCCGTGCAGGGCGTTCAGTTCTGCGGAGCGCCGGTGTCTTGGAAGTTCTGCCAGTCGCGGGTGACGAGGCGTTCGTCGATCAGCGTGCGCTGGTAGCATTCGCCGTCGCGGAACCACTGCCAGGTGCGGGCGCGCTTGGTGAAGTCCTCGTTCACCTGGATCATCTCGTAGAGATAGATGCCGGGCTCGTTGTGGCGGGTCCAGTTGAGGCAGGTCGAGCGATTGTAGTCGTCCGGCTGCATCGCGGCGGCCCAGCCCTTGATCAGCTCGTTGTCCCAGCGGATGCGGCCGTCTTCGTACCACGCCGGGAAGTCGCGCACATCGACGCGGCCGTCGTCCCAGAAGTAGTGGTTGGTCTGGTGGTATTCCTCGTGGCCCGGCTCGCCGACGAGGCGGCAGAACAGGCGCGAGCGATGCTGGTCGGTCAGTTCGCCGGTCTTCGCGTCGTAGTAGCGATACCAGCCTTCCCACACGCCTTCGTTGTTACACAGCAGAGGCATGGCTTCCCGGATGCCGGGTTGCGAGACCTTGTTCACCATCATCGCCACTCCATAAGATGTCTTGAAAATGCCCATCGGCTGCCCCTTGCCTAGTTGCAGGAGGTGCACGCGCGAGCCTTTTGCGTCCGATTGATCGCTGTTCGGTCATATTGATCGCTTGCCTGCCGGGTCCCGCGCGGGCGTGGCATTGGGGTGTCGAATCAGTTGATCACTGCAAGAGAGTCTAGGAGTCTTCGAGCCATGACGATGGACAGGCGTAGCTTCACCCTTGGTATGGCCAATGGCGCGATCGGTGTGGGAATGGCATCGATGCTGCCTGCTGCAGCACTCGCTGCCCCAGCCAAGAAGGCAGCGGCCGGGCTCGACGTGCTGGTGCTGGGCGCGGGTGTCTCCGGCCTGCAGGCGGCGTGGATGCTGGAGGAGCAGGGGCTCAAGGTCGCCGTGCTCGAAGGGCGCCAGCGCGTCGGCGGGCGGGTGATGACGCTGCTGGACGAGCCGGGCTATCCCGAGATGGGCTTCAACTCGATGGGCGAGGGCTATGGCCGCGGCATCGACGCCGCGCAGCGCGCCGGGGTGACGCTGGAGGACATCGGCGGCCGATACCGCGTCGGCAAACCGCCCATGCTGTGGATGAACGGCCAGCCCCTCACGCGTGAGGAATGGGCGCGCCATCCCGGTAACCCGTTCCCGGATGCAATGAAATCGGTGCTCCCTGCCGAGATGGTAAACAAGCTGGTTGCCGAGCGCACGCCGCTCAAGGACTGGAACGCCTGGACCGACCCGGCCAGCGCCGTGCTCGACGTGCCGCTGCACGATTTCCTGCGCGCGCAGGGGCTTTCGGACCCGGCGATCCGCCTCGCCAACGATGTCTCGCCTTATTACGGCACCAATTCGTGGGACGTCTCCGCGCTGATGCTGGAGTTCAACGACGGCTTCGTGAAGGCCCAGTTCGAGGCGGGGACAAAGTCTTTCGGCGTCAAGGGGGGCAACCTGCACTTGCCGATGGGCATGGCCAAGCTGCTCAAGGGCGACGTCATCCTCGGCAAGGAAGTGGTCGCGATCGAGGCCACCGATAGCGGCTCGACCGTCTATTGTCGGGATGGCTCGACATTCAGCGCCAAGCGGGTGATCTGCTCGCTGCCGTTTTCGACGCTACGCTACGTGAAGATTCTGCCGGGCCTGTCCGGCGCGCAGGCGGAGGCGGTGTCGCAGATCGCCTATCAGCCGCTGTCGATGGCTTTCCTCACCGCCACCGCGCCGTTCTGGGATGAGGACGGATTGTCGCCCGGCATGTGGACGGACGGCCTCGCGGGCACCGTCATTCCGCAGCACTACGGCGCAACGCCGGATGAAGTCACCGGCCTGCTGGTGCAGGCGCGCGGCGGCCTCGCCAACTACTGGGACCGTCTGGGCCGGGACAAGGCGCTGGCAATGATCGTTGCGCAGATCGAGGCGATGCGCCCGGCGGTCAAGGGCAAGCTGGTGGCGCGCACGTACTTCAGCTGGTCGCAGGAAGTCTTCAACGGCGGCGACTGGGCCTACTTCGGGCCGGGTCAGGTGAGTCGCCTCGTCCCCGAAATGTCCAAGCCCGCCGGTCGCCTGCACTTCTGCGGCGAGCATACGGCCACCGGCGCGCGCGGTCTCGAAGGTGCGCTGGAGTCGGCTGAGCGCGTGGCCCTCGAAATTCTCGAAGCCTGACGCAAACACTTCTCCGAAGTGCGATCAGTTTTCGTAATCACTGATAATAATTTCCATTGAATGCGCATGATCCGGGTGGTTTTCGGCCACCCGGATTTCGGCCGTTTCAGGGAGATTGCACGTGCGTCGTTCTCTTTGCGCCTTGCTGCTTGCGGTAACTGTTCTTTCCCCGGTGTCGGCCTCTGCCGCTCTTTCCACGCTCGGCAATGCGCCTGCGGGCCAGCAGGCCGATGGGGTGGAGGTGCAGGCGCCCACCGTGATCTGGCCCAAGGGCGCGCCGGAGCTGAAGGGCTGGCCGGGCAAGGCCAGCGCCCCGGTGACCGAAGAACTGCGCGATGACGGCGAGACGCTGTGGAACGTCACCGTTCCGTCCTATCAGGCGTTCCTGCCCCCGCCCGGCAAGGCCACGGGAGCGGCGATGATCATCGCGCCGGGTGGCGGCTTTCGCCTGCTCGCCATGCGGCATGAGGGGACGCGCGTGGCGGAATGGCTGGCGGAGCACGGCATCGCGGCCTTCGTACTCAAATATCGCCTGATCCAGACCCTTCCCGGCGAGACCAACGAGGCGATGCGCAAGCGGGTGGGCGCGACGATTCCCGCCGGTGTCGGCGGCGATCCGGGCGTTGCGGACGGGCTGGAAACCTTGCGGCTGCTACGCTCACGCGCGGCCGAGTACCGCATCGATCCCAAACGCATCGGTGTCGTCGGCTTTTCGGCGGGTGGTCATGTCGCGGGCATGATGGCTTTTGCTCCCGAGGCCGTCCGGCCCAATTTCGCCGGGCTGATCTACGGCATGCCGTTCGGTGCGAAGCTGCCGGAAATCCCGCCCGCGAACCTTCCCTATCCGGAAGGCGCGCCCAGCGATCCCTGGTTGCGACCTGCGGCCGAGCCCGCGCCGGGCCGCTTGCCGCCGCTGTTCCTGGCCATGGCGCAGGACGACATGGCGGTCGGCTATGGCTTCCGGCCCTTCTACGATGCCCTGTTCGCCAGCGGCTACCGCCCCGAAACCCACCTGTATGAGCGGGGCGGCCACGGCTTCGGCATGAAGCAGACCGGCGGCACGACCGACCATTGGCTCGAGGAATTCCGCTGGTGGATCGCGGGCGAGGGCTTCACGCCCGGTAACTAGCCGGGCGCGGGTTCCGGCCTCAGGGAGCGGTGGTTTCCGCAGGCAGATTGGGGGTGCCCGCCTCGACATAGGCGGCGATGAGCTGGGCGAAGCGCTCGGGCACTTCCAGCGGCGGATAGTGGCCGACGTCGGGCATCATCACGCGCGAGATTTGCGCGTTCTTGAGATAGCGCGCAATCGCATTAGCGGCCGATTCCGGCAGCAGGTGGTCGGCGGCGCCCCAGATCAGGAAAGTCGGCTTGCGGACCTTGGCCATTTCGACGGTGGCTTGCTTGCCATCGCCGATGCGGGCGACGAGGGCGATCAGGTTCTTCTCAGGGATACGGCGGTAGAAGTCATAGTATTCCTTGCGTGTCTGGGCGGAGATACGCGTAGCATCGCCTGCGAAATAGCTCAGGAATTCGTTCCAGAAGGTCTGGTCGCGAAAGCCTGTCTGCTTGGCCCGCTCGGTCGCGTCGGTGAACGACTTGGGCATGACGAGGTGGCTGGTATCCACCGGATCGGACGGGGTGTTCGACAGGATCAGCCGCTCGACGAGATCGGGGCGGCGGGCGGCCAGATACATGCCCATCGTGCCGCCGCTCGACACGCCGACGAACGTGAGCTTCTTCACGCCGAGGCGGGTGAGCAGTTCCACCGGAATGTCGGTCGGCTGCATCGTCTTCGCAGCGGTGTCGGTGGCGCCGTCGGACAGCCCGTAGCCGGGAATGTCGTAGCGGATGATGCGATAGCGGCCCTTGAGCGCCAGTGCGATCCGGTCCCACGTGCGCAGGCTGCTTTCCGAGCCGTGGACCATGAACAGCACCGGTGCGTTCCTGGGCCCTTCATCCTTGTAGTGGATCTTCAGCCCGCCGATCACGGCATAGCGGCTCTGCGCATCGGCATACTTGCGGCGCAGGTCCTCGATCGTGAGGTAGGGCAGGGCAGCCTTGGTCGCGGCTGCGGCGCTCTGCGCATGGGCGGCAGCCGGAACGAGGCCCAGCACCGAAATTGCGACTGTTGCGGCAAGCAGCGGAATGCGGATCATGGCTAACCTTCTTTATCGGGGACAGGCCGAGTTTATCGACTGCTTTGCCGATGTCCGAAAGATCGCCCGGACTATCCGACTGGCGGGCGTGCCCATACGCAAAGGCCCCGGCGAACCTGCGTCCGCCGGGGCCTCTATCTGTTTGCGATTCGGACGATCAGACGATCGCGGCCGCCTTTTCGAGACTGCGGAACATCGCCTGCTGTACGATGTACTCGTGCCGCGCATCGGCATCGGCCTCGAGGTGGGCGAGGTGCGTTTCGCGGGCATCGACCTTGTCCTCTACCGCCGCCTTGTTGGCGATGGTCTGCGCCTGCACGAAATCGCGCGTCACGGTGCGGCGCTGGCGGTCGTAGAGCGAGAGCTGCGCTTCGGCGTCCGCGCCTTCGAGGATCACGCGGCTCAGCTTCTCGACCAGGTTCACCGCATCATGGATGCCCGAGTTCATGCCGAAGCCGCCCAGCGGGTTGTTAAGGTGGGCGGAATCGCCCGCCAGCATGATGCGGCCCTGACGGAAGCTGTTCGCCACGCGCTGGTGGACGCGGTAGCAGGTGCGGTGCTCGGTCTGGACGGGAATGTTGACGCCCAGCAATTCGGCGAAAACCGCGTCCTTGGCGGCGTCGCTGGTCACTTCGGCGACCGAAGCGCCCGACTTCTGCGGCACGAGGACGCGCCACAGACCGGGAACCTTCAGCAGGACGCACCAGAACGGATCGCCGCTGACGTAGTTCACTTCCTTGACCCAGGGCAGGTGCTCCTCGATCGGATAGGCGGTCGAGAGGGTCAGGAAGGTTTCGTCGTAGGTGAAGCCATCGAAGCCGATGCCCAGCCACTTGCGCACGGTGGAATTGCCGCCGTCCGCGCCGATCAGGTAATCCGCGTGGAATAGCTTGATGTCGAACGGGGTTTCGACCGAAACCTGTACACCGTTGGAGCCCTGCACGCAGTTGGCGACCTGGTGCGAGAACAGCACTTCCGCGTTCGGCATCTCGGCCAGCTTGGCGGCGATCAGGCGGGTCAGCTTCCACTGCTCGCACTGCAGGCGATAGGGATAGGGCGTGATGTCGCCGATTTCGCTCATGTCGAGCGAGAAGGTACGGCCGGTGTTGCGGTTGCTGTATTGGTACAGCGGCGCGCGCAGGCCCTGGTCTTCCAGCGTCTGGCGCAGGCCGAGCTTTTCCAGCATCTCGAGCGTCGGCGGATGGAGGGTGGAGGCGCGCATGTCCTCAAGGCAGGTCGGCGCGCTTTCCAGAACGCGGACTGAAATCCCCTGCAGCGCCAGAGCATAAGCAGCCACCATGCCCACTGGGCCGCCACCGGCGACCAGTACCTGCGAGCGTGAATTGTCTAGTGGTAGCAGCAAGGCGTCCCCCGATGAGTAAATGCCTGTCAGGTAAGGTCGCCAAACGTCGCCGTGACTTGCACGACTGCGCGAAGACCGTCCCCCAGTGAACTGAAAACGACGTGTCGGACTGTGCGCCGCCTGCAGGACTGCCCTTCGACTTTTCGCGAATTCTGGTCCCAAGAGGCGCGCTGCCCTGTTTCGGCATAAGCGAGTTTGGCGGGAGGTGATCCGGTGATTGCACCGATGTTCGCGCTGCGATCACTCGGCCTTGATCACCCCTTGCCGTCCGGGGCATGTGGCAGAACGCAGGACAGGGAAACTCGGCCATGCCGGCCTACAGAATTGGAAAACCGATGTTACTTGACCCCAAGCCCCAGAGTTCCGCCGTTTCCGCGCTGCTCGATGCCCCCAAGGCCGCCCGCATGCTCATCGGCGGACAGTGGGTCGATGCGGCGGACGGCGCCGTCGTCGAGACTCTCGATCCGGCCAGTGGAAAGATCATCGGCACGATCCCTGACGCCTCCGCTTCCGATGTGGACGCCGCCGTCGCCGCAGCGCGCAAGGCGCAAGGGCCGTGGGCCGCGACGCCGCCCGCCGAGCGTGCGCGTATCCTCTGGAAGATCGCCGACCTTATTGAAGCGAACATCGACGAATTGTCGGAACTGGAAGCGCTCGACCAGGGCAAGCCGCTCTACGTGGCGCGCTGGGCCGAGATTCCGGGCGCGGTGGGCCAGTTCCGCTTCTTCGCCGGGCAGGCCATGGCGATCGAGGGGCAGACCATCACCCCGTCGATCACCTATCAGCCGCAGGGCAAGGAAATGCGCGCCTGGACCGTGCGCGAGGCCGTCGGCGTCGTTGCGGCGATCGTGCCGTGGAACTCGCCGCTGGTGCTCACCGCGATGAAGCTGGCCCCGGCCTTCGCGGCGGGCTGCGCGGTCGTGCTCAAACCGGCCGAGGACACCTCGCTCTCGGCGATTCGTCTGGGCGAACTGATCCAGGAAGCGGGCCTGCCCGACGGCGTGTTCAACGTGATCACCGGTCGCGGCGCGATTTCGGGTGCGGCGCTGGCCTCGCATCACGACGTCGACAAGGTTGCCTTTACCGGCAGCACTGCGACGGGCCGGGCGATTCTCGACGCGTCGAAGGGCAACCTCAAGCGCGTCAGCCTTGAACTGGGCGGCAAGTCGCCGGTCGTGATCATGGGCGATGCCGACCTGAACCTCGCGATTCCCGGCGCGGCGAACGCGATCTTCTTCAACGCCGGACAGGTCTGCGTGGCGGGGTCGCGCTCCTATGTCCACGCCTCGGTCTACGATCAGGTGGTCGAGGGGCTGGCGGCTTATGCCGGCGGGCTCAAGCTCGGCCACGGTCTTGACCCGGCGACGCAGATGGGGCCGCTGGTCAACGCGCGTCAGGCCGAACGCGTCAGCGGCTTCATCGCCGGTGCGCGCAGCGAAGGCGCGGCCATCGTCGCGGGCGGCGAGCGCCTTGGTCCGGCCGGCACTTTCATCACTCCGACCGTGGTGGCGAACGTGACCGCCAGCATGGAGATCGTGCGCGAGGAAGTCTTCGGCCCGGTTCTCGCCGTGCAGAAGTTCGATGACGTGGAAGAAGTCGTCGCGATGGCCAACGACAGCGTCTACGGCCTCGCCGCCAGCGTCTGGACGGAATCGCTCTCGCACGCGCATCGCCTGTCCTCGCGGATCAAGGCGGGTACGGTGTGGATCAACTGCCACTCGATGTACGACGCCAGCCTGCCGATCGGCGGCGTAAAGCAGTCCGGCTACGGCCGCGACAGCGGGCGCGAGGCGCTGGAAAGCTACCTTGAGACGAAGACCATCTGCGCTGTGGTGTGATGCAGGAATCCTCCCTGTCCCGAAGGGATGGGGAGGGGGACCGCCGACGCAGTCGGTGGT
>NZ_JABXWS010000064.1:0-62341 GCF_015594425.1 Novosphingobium sp. HR1a | reverse complement strand
GCTTCGCGACTGCCACCTCCCATTGCTGCGCAACAGGGAGGATGTAGGACAAAAAAGAAGGCCCGGTAGGACTTGCGTCCCGCCGGGCCTTTTAGGGTGAGGGTGGGCCGGGCACCATTTCTGGCACCCGGTCCGGGAGAGATCAGAAGCTGTAGCGGGCAGTCGCCAGCACGGTGCGCGGATCGGTCATGAAGCGCGGGTTCACGACCGAGAAGCCGAAGCCGGTCTGCCAGTTGATCTGGTTGAGCAGGTTCTTGCCCGCGACCTGGAACTGCCAAGGCCCGACGTCGTAACCGACATAGGCATTGACGATCTGCGTCGAGGTGACTGCGCCGATCGCGGCGTTGTCTGCCGTCGAGAAGAACTTGTCGCGGAAGTTGGCATCGGCGCCGAACTTGACCTTGCCCGAGCCGAGATCGAAGTTGTAGTCGAAGCCGACGGTTGCCTGGTAATCCGGCAGGAACGGCGGCGCATTGCCTGCGAGTGAACCGCCCGAGGTGCGGTACTTGCCCTTGTTGAGTGCACCGTTGCCCCAGATCTGCAGGCCATAGACCGGCTTCCATGCGATCTCGGCTTCGAGGCCCTTGATCGTCATGTTGTAGTTTTCGATCAGGAAGCCGCCGTCGCCGAGGTTGATCGATTCCTGACGGTTCTTGATCTTGTTGACGAAGCCCGAGAGCGCCACGCGCACGGTACTGCCGAGGTCGGCCTTGATGCCCGCTTCGAAGGCATCGGTGCTCTGTGGCTTGAAGGCTGCGGCCAGCTGCGCGGCGGTGGAGGCGAGGCCGTTGTAGCCGCCCGACTTGAAGCCGACGCTGTACGAACCATAGAGCAGCACGTCGTTGCTCGGCTTGAAGTTGACGCCCAGCTTGGGGGTGAACTTCTTGTAGTGGTCGCGGCTCACGGCCAGATCGCCGCCGATGTCGGCGTTGAGCGCCTTGTCCTCGAGCGTATAGCGACCGCCGGCGATAAGGGCGAGCTGGTCGGTGACGTTGAAGGTCAGCTGGCCGTAACCCGCCCAGGCGTCGGTCTTGGCATGGAAGTTGGTGCGCGAGGGCACGAAGAACGTCGTCGTGTCGACGATCTGGTCGCCGTTTTCGTGGAAGTAGTAGAAGCCGACCACGTAATCGACGAGGCCGTCAGCCAGCGAGCCGGCGGCGTTAACTTCCTGGCTGAACTGCCACTGTTGGGAGTCGCTGCTGCGCACGAACAGAGCAAGCGGTGTCGTGCCGGTGGAGCCGATCATCGAAGGATAGACGCCGCCCGAGAAGTCCTGAATCCAGAAGTCGTCCATCTCCGAGTAGCCGGTGATGGAGGTCAGCGTGCCGCCCGGATAGTCGGCCGAGAGGTGGAGCGATCCGCCCTTCTGCTTGACGCGGGTGTCCGATGCCACCGGCGAGAGCACGGTGCGGTACGAGCCCGAGAGCGGGACGATCTTGCCCTCGTCGTTGGTGGTGGTGTTGACCGACCACTGGCCGTCCGAGTTGAGGTCGAGGTAGAACAGGTTCAGGCGGGCCTTCACCACGTCGCCCTTGTAGGCGAGGTCGAACTGGCCGCCCTTGAAGTCTTCCTTGCCCACCTTCTTGTCGAGCGTGGCGTTGTACTGGCGGCCGCCGTCACGGGCGCGCACGATGCCGTTGAACGATGCGGCCCACTTGCCGTCCTCGCTCAGCGGGACCGAGATGTAGCCCTTCACGCGGCGCTCGTTCCAGGTGCCGTAGCCGACCTGCACGTTGCCGGTGAACTCGTCCGAGGGCTGCTTGGTGATGATGTTGATCGCACCGGCCGAGGCATTGCGGCCGTAGAGCACGCCCTGCGGGCCGCGCAGGACTTCGATCCGCTCGATCTCGGCGAAGTCCATCAGCGCGCCCTGCATGCGGGCGTTGTAGACGTCGTTGATGTAGAGCGCGACTTCGGCTTCCGACATGACGTAGCCGCCGTCGGTGCCGCCGCCGCCGCGGATGTACGCCTTGAGGCCCGCCGAGCCGCCGGTCACGCCGTCCAGCTTGAGGTTGGGGACGAGGCGCGCGACGTCGGTGGGGGTGTTCACCTGACGGGTCTGGATTTCGTCAGCGGTGATGGCGGTGACGCTGATGGGCACGTCCTGCAGGCGCTGTTCGGTGCGCTGCGAGGTGACGACGATGTCGCCGAAGCCGTTGGCGTCGCTGCTCGCATTTGCGGCGGCGTCCTGCGCGGCGGCCATGGCGGGGAAGGAGCCGATCGCGGTCGCGAGCAGCAGCCCCTTGGAGAATGCCTTCATCATGGTGTCGAATGAACCTTTGTGCGTAGTATCTTCTGAACCCTGGCCCGTGGCGACGTGGCTCTTTTCGAAAGGAGCTTTGCGTCGGCGCCCGTCAGGCAAAGCGGAAGCTGTCGGTGATAAGGTTTTGTGGCAATGCTGCGCCGCAAACTGTCCGCAGGATGATAACTCAGACGCATCGCTCCATGCATGAACCGCTGTGCGGATAAAAACGGCCGGGTAGCGCGCCACTTTTAGGGGCGAGCGTCAGACTGCCGCGAAATCAACGCAGTGGAGGTCATGATGGCAGAGCTTACCGCAACGCAGGGCGCGGGCGTCGTACTGGTCACGGGCGCGGCGTCCGGCATCGGCAAGGCGGCGGCGGACCTGATCGAAGCGGCCGGGCGCACGGTGGTTCGCGCGGATTTGCACGATCACGACGGACGCGGCGTCGCGCTCGATGTCGCCGATCCCGCCGCATGGGATGCACTCGTCGCGCGGCTGGAGGCCGAGGGTGGTATCGACGGCCTCGTCAACTGCGCGGGCGTCGGCGGCCTCGGCGCCATCGACGAGATCGCCATCGACGACTGGGACCGCATCATGGCCGTCAACCTGCGGGGCACGGCGCTCGGCTGCCGGGCGGTGCTTCCGGCGATGCGCGCGCGGGGGCGCGGCTCGATCGTCAACATCGGCTCCACCTTCGGTCTCGTCGCCCGCAACGACTGCGTGGCCTACGGCGTGAGCAAGGCGGCGGTCATCCACCTGACCCGATGCATGGCGGTAGACCTTGCCGATGCGGGCGTGCGCGTGAACTGCGTGTGCCCCGGCCTGATCGAGACGCAGATGACGGCCCCGCTCGCCGATGCCGGGCTGGAGGCGCTGATGCAGGCCAACCTCCAGGCCCACGCGCTGCGCCGCATCGGCAAGCCCGCCGAGGTTGCGGAAATGGTCGCTTTCCTTATCTCGGATGCAGCCAGCTTCGTGACCGGGGCGGCGATCCCGGTCGATGGCGGCTACACCTCGGGCAAGTGGGTGTGACGCTCCACTGTCCGAGGGGTGGAGATTCCACTTTCGCAGGTGCGTGATCGCCGGCCCCGCTTATAGTTTGCGCATACGTCTTCAGGGATAACCCAATGCTCAACACCTTCCAGCAGCAGATCCATGGCATGCTGCCCACCCCGACCTCGGAAGAAGCCTCGCGGCAGGAGTTCGCGAAGAGCCTCAAGCACTTCATCCAGCAGGGCCTGCTGCCCGGCCTGCACCCGATCTATTCGGGCCGCGCCGCCCAGCGCTTCGAGAAGGAAGCGGGTCGCGCGCCGGTCGATCGCCACGACATCCGCAAGGCGATGGTGCCGGACAACTACTTCCGCCACTACGCCGCCGTGAACCGCATCAGCCAGGAACTGTTGTGGGACAGCGTGATCGATTCGATCGAGCGCGAGGAAGACAGCCTCAAGGCCGCCGCCGCAGAGAATTCGGCGAAGAACAAGGGCGAGCTGCACATCCCCGAGGGCTTCGAGGTTCCGCGCTACGTCTCCTCGCTCGACATCCACTGCATGCCGGGTGGTTATGCGGGCGGCCCGGACGATGCTTCGGACGTCTCGCTCGGCGTGCTCTACGACCGCGGTGTGTACCTCTATTCGATGGGCTACACCGGCCCGTTCAACGACGACATGGGCCGCTCGGTGGTGAACTACCTCAAGCGCAACATGCCGGACTTCAAGCCCAGGCGCATCCTCGACCTGGGCTGCACGGTCGGCCACTCGACGCTGCCGTACAAGGAACTGTTCCCCGAGGCGGAGATCTGGGGCGTGGATGTCGGCGGTCCGATGGTGCGCTATGCCCACGCCCGCGCCGGTGCGTTCGGCCTCGACGTCAACTTCGCGCAGATGAACGCCGAGAAGACCGAGTTCGAGGACGCCTCGTTCGACCTCGTCGTCAGCCACATCCTGCTGCACGAGACCAGCGGCAAGGCGATGCCCCGCGTGTTCGAGGAATGCGCCCGCGTCCTCAAGCCCGGCGGCCTGATGATCCACGCGGATCTGCCGCCGTTCGACCTGATGGACCCGTTCACGCAGTTCATCCTCGACAACGAGACGTACTACAACAACGAGCCGTTCTGGGGCGCGATGCGCGACATGGACCAGATCGCGCTGGCCACCAAGGCGGGCTTCGACCCGGCGACCATCCGCTTCGACACCGCGCCGATGGCGGTGATGGAATATGCGGGTGCGGGCTATACCGAGGAATCTGCCGCCGACGTCGCCGAGCGCGAGTTCACGGCGGGCGAGTTCGCTCCCGGCGGCGGCTGGGAAGTTCTCATCGCCCAAAAGCCCCACGCTCAGCCTACTGCCTGATCCCTTAGGAACGAGACAAAGACATGAAGCGTGACGCACGGGGCAAGCGGCCCCAGTTCTACCAGGACCCGGCCCTCGACCAGATGATGGGCATGATCATGGTCCTCGCGGGTGAGGTTTCGGTGCTGGCCGACCAGCTCGATTCCACCCAGCGCGTGCTGGCCAACCACAACATCGACGCGCGCGCCGAAGTCGATGCGCTCGTCCTCGACGACGCGGCGCTGGAAGCCCGCGAGGCGCGCCGCCAGCAGATGCTGGAACGCATGTTCTATCTCGTCCGCAAGGAAGCTTCCGAGGCGGCAGGCAAGGAAACAACCGAAGGCTACATCGCCACCCTCGACGCGATCGCGGAAGGGTAAGCGATACAATGAGCATGAATGCGAGCGCGCTGGCGAACATCGTCGGTGCGGACAACCTGCTGACCGACCCGGCCAAGGTCGCCTACTTTGCCACCGACGTCTACCGCGCACAGGTCATGCCGGGCGCGGTCGCGCGTCCTGGCACGATCGAGGAACTGCAGGCCGTGGTGCGCGAGGCGGCGGCCGCCAAGCTGCCGTTCACCGTGCGCGGCGGCGGCGCGTCCTACACCGATGGCTACAATGCGGTGGACGGCTCGCACCTGCTCATCGACATGAGCCGCCTGAACCGCATCGTCGAGATCGACGAGTTCAACGGCTACGTCACCGTCGAGGCGGGCGTTACCTGGCTCCAGTTGTCCGACGCGCTGGAGGCCAAGGGCCTGCGCACGCCGTTCCGTGGGCCGTTCTCGGGGATCGCGGCGACCATCGGCGGATCGATGTCGCAAAACTCGATCAGCCACGGCTCGGGCGCATGGGGCATTTCGGCGGAATCGGCGCTGGCCTTCGACGTGGTACTCGCCGACGGCAGCCTGCTGCGCACCGGCACAGGCGCGCTGGGCGAGAAGCCGTTCGGCCGTCATGCGGGACCTGACCTCACCGGCCTGTTCACCGGCGACTGCGGCGTTTTCGGCCTCAAGGCCCGCGTTACGCTGCCGCTGCTGCGCCACAAGCCCGCGCATCGCGTGCTGTCCTTCGCCTTCGCTGAATTCGCGCAGATGCACGAATCGATGCGCCGCATCGCCATGGAGCGGGTCGAGGATTCGCACTTCGCGCTCGACGCTGCGCTGTCGCAGGGCCAGATCGCCAAGCAGGAGCGCGCGGGCGGGCAGCTGGCGATGGCGATGTCCATCGTCAAGAGTTCGCCCTCGGTCTTCGCCGGGCTCAAGCAGGTCGCGGCGGCGGGCATTCTCGCCCGCAAGCAGATTTCGGCCTCGAACTTCATGACGCACTACATCGTCGAGGGTTTCGACGATGCCGAGTGCCGCGCCAAGCTGCAGCGCCTGCGCGACCTGACCGCCGACCTCGGCCGCGAAATCGTCGCGACGGTGCCTTCGGTGGTGCGCGGCATGCCTTTCGCACCGCTCTACAACACGCTCGGCCCGGGCGGCGAGCGCTGGGTGCCGCTGCACGGCGTCATGGCGCACGACCGCGTGCGTGATTTCCACGAAGCGCTCCAGCGCTTCTACGCGGACCGCGCCGCCGACATGAAGCAGCACGGCGTGTGGGGCGGCGGCATGTATTCCACCGTTGGGTCGAGCGGTTTCCTTTACGAAATCGCGCTCTACTGGCCGGACGAGCAGACCGCCTACCACGCGGAATCGGTGCCCGGCGACTACCTCGCCAGCCTGCCGAAATTCCCGGCGAACCCGGCCGCGCGTGAGTACGTCCATCGGCTCAAGGGTGAGCTTGTCGATCTCTACGACGCCCACGGCGCGCTGCACTTCCAGCTCGGCCGTGCCTATCCCTACGCCGCGCGCCTCGGAGCAGAGCCCAAGGCGCTGGTCAGCGCGATCAAGTCGGCGCTCGATCCGCAGGGCCTCATTGGTCCGGGCGTGCTGGGCCTGTGACCCGTAACACCGTCCGCAAGTCCTACGTGGACCTTGCGGACGGGCAGCTGCACGTGCGCGAGGTGGCGGGCCTTGAAGCGCCGGGCGGGGAGCCCGCCATCGTCTTCCTGCACCAGACCGCGTGCTCGGCGCAGAGCTACGACCCGCTGCTGGCCGAACTCGATCTGCCCAACCGGCTCGTCGCGATCGACACGCCGGGCTTCGGGGGCAGCTTCGATCCGGTCGGCTGGCCTTCGCTCGCGGACTATGCGGCGTGGATTCTGGAAGGGATCGACGCGCTCGGGATCGGGCGTTTCCATGTCTTCGGGCATCACACCGGCTCCAGCCTTGCGGTGTACTTCGCCGCGAACCATCCCGAGCGGGTGGCGTCAATCATACTGGCGGGCGCCGAGCTGATGACGCCGGATGAGCGCGCGCACTTCGAGCAGACGCATGGCGAGCCGATCGGCCTCAAGCGCGACGGATCGCACCTCCAGACCAACTGGGACTACGCCGCCGGCTACAACGAGGGCATCGACGTGGAGATCATCCATGACGAAGTCGTCGCCATGCTGCGCGCATGGAAGGCCCGACCACAAGCCTACATGGCGGTGGCAAAGTCCGACACGCCTGCACTGGCAGCGCGCGTCACCGCGCCAGTGCTGCTGCTGACCTCACCCGACGACTATTTCCACGCCGAGCTGGACCGCGCGAAGGCCGCTTTCCCCGGCGCGAGCCTTGCCGTCACCGGCGGGGCGAACTTCCAGGCCACCGCGGACCCGCAAGGCGTCGCGCGCGCGGTGGAAGAGTTTCTGGCGTCGTCCCGGATCAAGTCCGGGACGACGTGGATCAGGAATAATCCAGTTCCGGGCGGGTGCGCTCCTGCTGCGCGGGGTCGGTTTCAACGAGGTTGATGAATACCCCATCGCAGTCGCGGATGCAGACTTCCAGCTGCGCGCGGTGTTCCATCGCGAAGACCTGTGGCTCCGGCGCCCACGTTGCGCCGAGGGCGCGCAGCGTTTCCATCGTTCCGGCCATGTCGGTCACGTAGAAGACCAGCGCCACCTCGCCGATGCGCGCCGGGCCGGTTGCGGGGGGGATGGCGTCGTCCGTGGTGCCGTCCGCCAGCTTGAACAGGCCGACCATGCCGTAGTTGGGGCCGGGGCGCTTGACGATGCGGATCTCGAATGGGCGCGGGTCGTCGAAGCCCAGGATCTCGGTCGCCGAAGGATGGCTCAGCTTGCCCTCGAAGTAGGTCTCGGTGAGGCCGATGGCGCGGTAGAACTGCGTCGCCTTGTCGAGATCGCGCACGAAGATCGTCGCACGCACGAGGGCGGAGGAGGGATGCTCGGTCATCGGTCTGCCTTTGCTGGTTCGCCCCGATAGTTCCCGTCCTGCCGCGCCGCCGCGAGCGCGCGGCCGCCAATGGTCGTCAGGTGGACAACGGGACGGGTGCCGCCTTGCGGAAGGTCGGCCCGGGGCGCGATGAACGGTCATGACCGGGAGCATCAGCAGCCCCCGATCCGCAAGGGCGACACGATCTTCCGGCCAGGGTTCTGCCGGCCCGTCTGCAACTCTTTCGGAGAGTCCGCTCTCCAGCTGCGTGGGATATAGAAAATGACGGATTCTCTCGGTTACCGCATGAAGTTCGCGGTGGTCGCCCCCTCGACCAACACCAGCGTCGAGCCCGAGTACGCGGACATGCGCCCGCGCGGCGTGACCAACCACTTCTCGCGCATCGCGATTCCCGACACCAAGGTCGTGGACGACGCGACGTTCGTGGAGATGCTGGAGAACATCCGCAGCGCCACGTTCGATGCGGTCGACGTGTCGATGTCGATGGACCCGGGCTGCGTCGTCATGGGCATGTCGGCCGAGACCTTCTGGGACGGTGCCGAGGGCGCCGAGCGCCTGCACCAGCGCATGCTGGAGCGGACCGGCGGCGTGCCGGTGATCATGGGCTCCACCGCCGTGGACGCCGCGATCCGGGCCTATGAGGAGGCCGACGGCAAGAAAATCCGCAAGATCGGCATCCTCACCCCTTATGCGCCGGTGGGCGACGCCAACGTCAAGAAGTTCTTCGAGGACCAGGGCTACGAGGTCGTCCACGTCGAGGGCCTCAAGTGCCAGTCGCCGATGCTTATCGCGCACGAGAGCAAGCAGACCCTCAAGCGCGCCGCCATCAAGGTAAGCGAGGGCGTCGACGCGGTGATCCAGGCGGGCACCAACCTGGCCTTCGCCGAAGTCGCCGCCATGGCCGAGTTCTGGCTGGAAAAGCCGGTGATCGCGATCAACACCGCCACCTACTGGCACGCCCTGCGCACGATGGGCTTCACGGACCAGAAGGAAGGTTTCGGCCGCCTGCTTGCGGATTTCTGATCCGCCACTTGCAAAGCAAGCACTGGCGATACGGCATCGGCGCTCTAAGCTGACCTCAGGGTCGAGAGATTAGAATACGGAGTTCACAATGGAATACGATTACGTCCCGATGCCGCAGCGCCAGCCGCTCCAGTGGCCGGACGGCAAGCGCGTGGCGCTGCTGATCACCTTCAATCTCGAGACCTGGGATCTCACCAAGGATACCGACAAGCCCTACTACGCGGGCGGCCCGGCGATCCTGCCGGACATCCTGCCCGGCAACACGCCGGACTTCCCGAACTACACTTGGCGCGAATATGGCCAGCGCGTGGGCATCTGGCGCCTGTTCGACCTGTTCGACGAACTGGGCGTCAAGGCCAGCTGCACCACCAACGCCGTCACCTTCGAGCGTCGCAAGGCGATGACCGATGCGGTGCTGGAGCGCGGCTGGGAACTGCTCACCCACAACTGGGAGCAGGGCGAACTGCTCACCACCTTCGCGCACGAGCCGGAGAAGGAGCGCGACATCATCATGCGCTCGCTCGAGCAGTTCGAGAAGTACACCGGCCGCAAGTCGAAGGGCTGGCTCTCGTCGTCGCTGCGCGGCACGATGCAGACGGCGGACATCCTCGCAGGGGAGGGCTGCACCTTCTACTGCGACATCATGAACGACGACCAGCCGTACCTGCTGCGCACGCCGAACGGCCCCATCGTCTCGGTCCCGTACTCCAACGAGATCAACGACTTCACTTTCATCACCCGCAAGAACTTTACCACCGACCAGTTCCGCGATGCGCTGATCGAGGAACTCGACGTGCTCTATGCCGAAGGCGCCAAGAGCGGCCGGATCATGAACATCGGCCTGCACCCGCACGTCGCCGGCCGCGCCCACCGCGTCCGCGCGGTGCGCGAGTTCATCGAGCACGCGAAGTCGCTCGACGGCGTCTGGTGGGCCACCCGCGAGGAAATCGCTGAGTGGTATCTCCAGAACCACGAGAGCCATATTCCGGGTCAGCTTGGGCAGGGTCAACTTGGCCAGGGTCGGGTCGGCTGATGGACAAGGCTAGGGTTCTCGTCGCCGGCGGCGGCATTGGCGGGCTGGCCGCGGCCATCGGGCTCCTGCGCAAGGGGTTCGAGGTCGAGGTCTTCGAAGGCGCGCAGAGCTTCGGGGAAGTGGGGGCGGGTGTCACGCTCGCTCCCAACGCGATGGCGGGGCTGCAGTACCTCGGCCTCGGCCCAAGGATCGAGGCTGCGGGCAGCGAGCCGATGCGGCAGGTGGTGCGGCACTGGGAGGACGGGCGTGTCCTCAAGACGCTGGAGCGCGGCAACCAGATGCGCGAGAAGTACGGCGTTCCGTACCTCTACATGCACCGCGCCGACCTTCACGCGATCCTCGTCGAGACGGCGCGGGAGCTGGGCGGCAAGCTGCATCTCTCGGCCCGCGTGTCCGAAGCCGGGCATGACGGCGCAGAAGCCTGGCTGAAGCTGGAGGACGGCACCGAGCATCGCGGCGACCTGCTGGTCGGCGCGGACGGCCTCAAGTCGGTGGTGCGCAGGATTTTCGAGCCGATCTCGGCCCATTTCACCGGCCACGTCGCATGGCGCGGGGTAGTGCCGGTGGATGCCGAACTGCGCGAGCTTGCCGAGAACCCCGGCAACTTCATCGGGCCGGAGCGCATGGCGGTGTGGTATCCGCTACGCGGCGGCACGCAGATCAACCTCGTCTTCTTCGCCCGCGAGGAAGGCTGGACCGATGACGGTTGGACGATTCCGGCCAGGCGCGCCGAACTGCAGCAGGTCTTCGCCGGCTGGTGCGAGCCGATCCAGTACATGATCGCGCATCTGGAGGAAGACCGCCTGTTCAAATGGGCGATCAACGCCCGCTCGGCGCTGTCGACGTGGAACCAGGGCGGCTGCATCACCCTGCTCGGCGATGCGGCGCACGCGATGACGCCGTTCCTGGGGCAGGGCGCTTCCTGCGCCATCGAGGACGCGGTCGTGCTCTCCCGTGCGATGGAGGGGAGCGACACGGTGGCCGAGGCGATCGAACGCTACGAACGCGCGCGCATCGAGCATGCGACGTTCATCCAGGCGGAATCGAACGCCAACGCCGAACGCCTGCAGAGCAAGGACGCGGACAACTTCGGCAAGAAGGAAGTCCGCAACGAGGAAACGCTGGGCCTGTTCGCCTACGATGCCGGCAAGGTGGAAGTATAAGATGACCCTGACTGCAGCCGATTTCCCCGTCGAACTCTCGCCCGGCACCTGGGACGTCCTGCGCGGCGACTTCCCGCTCCTGATCGACGGCAAGTTCGTATCTTCCGCAAGCGGCGCGGCGGGCGTAACCCACGATCCCGCGACCGGCGCCGCGCTGGCGGACTTCGCGCTCGGCGATGCGGTGGACGTGGACCTTGCGGTCCGCGCGGCCCACAAGGCCTTCGGCGGCCCGTGGTCGAAGCTCTCGCACTTCGAGCGCGCAAGGCTGCTGCGCAAGCTGGCCGACCTGTTCGAGGCCAACACGCAAGTGCTGGCCGAACTCGAGGTCATCGACAACGGCATGCCGATGTGGCTCGCTGGCCTGACCGCCCGCAACAATGCCGAACTGTTCCATTACTACGCGGGCTGGGCGGAGCGGATCGAGGGCACCACCACGACCCCGCCCGCGCATGTCCTCGCGGCGGGAGAGGCGCTGACCTACACCCTGCGCGAGCCGGTCGGCGTCGTCGGCCAGATCGTGCCGTGGAACGTCCCGCTCTCGATGGCGTGTCTCAAGCTGGCTCCGGCGCTGGCGGCGGGCTGCACCGTGGTCCTCAAGCCCGCCGAGGAGACGCCGCTCAGCGCCGTCGTGCTCGGCCGTCTGATCATGGAGGCGGGCTTCCCTGAAGGCGTCGTCAACATCGTCAACGGCGATGGCGCGACGGCGGGCGCGGCGCTGGTCAAGCATCCGCTGGTGTCCAAGATCTCGTTCACCGGGTCGACCGAAGTGGGCAAGCTGATCGTGCGCGAATGCGCCGACGATCTCAAGAAAGTCAGCCTCGAACTGGGCGGCAAGTCGCCGGTGATCGTCTTCCCGGATGCGGACATGGCCAAGGCCGTGCCGGGCGTTGCGATGGCGACCTTCTTCCTGCAGGGCCAGAACTGCATGGCGGGCACGCGCATCTTCGTCCACGCCGATATCTACGACGAACTGCTCGAAGGGATGGCCGCGTTCGCCGGGTCTATGAAGATCGGCCATGGCCTGCATGCGGACACGATGATCGGTCCGCTGATCTCCGCCAAGCAGAAGGCCCGCGTCATGAGCTTCGTCGAGGAGGCGAAGGCAGGCCCGGCGCGCGTCGTCGCGGGGGGCAAGGCGCCCGAAGGCCCCGGCCACTTCGTCGAACCCACCATCGTTGCCGACACCACCCCCGACATGCGCGTGGTGCGCGAGGAGATCTTCGGCCCGGTCATGGCCGTCCAGCGCTTCGAGGGCGACGACCTCGACGCCATCGCCGCGATGGCGAACGACAGCGACTTCGGCCTTTCGGGCAGCGTCTGGACGCAGGACCTGTCCACCGCGCACAAGATGGCGGCGCGGGTGCGGTCGGGCCATGTCTCGGTCAACACTCACGGTGCGGTCGGCGCCAACATCCCGTTCGGCGGCTTCAAGCAGTCGGGCTGGGGGCGTGAGTTCGGGCGGGAGGGGCTGGACCTCTATCTGGAGACCAAGGCCGTGACCGTGGCCCTGTGATGGAAAGTGCAGTGACTTATCTTCGCCGTCATGCGGGCCGCATCGTCTATCATCACGCCGATGGTCCGCAGGGGATCGAGGACTTTGGCATCGACGTGCGCGCCGATGGCCGCACGGTCCGCGCCTATTGCGAGATGGGCGACGGCGCCCTGACCCGCGACGCCTCGTGGAGCCTCGATGCCGATCTGCGCCCGGTCGAGGGTCAGGTGCGCGTCGTCCAGCACGGCAAGCTGACCGGCAGTTCGTGGTACTATTTCACGCCCGACGCCACGCACTGCGAGTCGCTGACCGCGAACCTCGGTCGCACCAGCCAGACCTTGCCCGGACGGGTCGATTATCTCGGCCTGCATCCGCTCGTGGGCGACGGTGCCATCGCGCTTGCGCGCGGGATCGACGAGCCGGGTGCGGAGCGGATGATCCCGAGCGTCACCTGTTCCTACGACATCAACGGCGAAAGCTCGCTTGTCGCGCTGCCGATCACGATCGGCGTTACCTATGTCGGCAAGGAGGAGGTGACCGTCCCGGCGGGCACGTTCACGGCCGACGTCTACGAACTGCGCTGGCAACCGCACTGGCCGCCAGCGCGGCTGTGGGTGCACGGCGAGGATGCGGTGTTCCTGCGCCTGACCTGGGAGTTCTCCGGCCTCGACAGCCAGCTGGAGCGCTACGCGACCGCCACGGGCGAGGATACGGCTTGGTTCGCGGGGGCTTCGACAAGCTCAACCTGAGCGGTGTCGAAAACGGGTCTTCACATTCTCTTTGGATAGGCGGTGTGGAGGACCAGCCCCCAAATCCCGCTCGGGCTGAGCTTGTCGAAGCCCCCGGTGAGCAAGGCCGTGCCTAAAGACAGCCACCGGTCCCGGCCTGCGCCGGGACGACGCAGGCCCTCAATGTCGCTCGATCGAGACGTGGCGCAGTTCATGCACCGGCGCGAGGCGGCGGCGCAGTTCGCCATGGTCGCGTGCCGAACTGGCCGATATGATCGCGGCATGGGCGTCGGGGCCGATGCGCCAGACGTGAAGGTCGGTGATGCGCGCGTCGCCGGGGCCTTCGATGGCCTCGCGCACTTCTTCCGCGACGTGGTCGTCGGTGCGGTCGAGCAGGATGGCGGCGGTGTCCTTCATCAGCGACCATGACCAGCGCGCAATGACGACCGCGCCGACCACGCCCATCAGCGGGTCGAGGAAGGTCCAGCCCAGATAGCGCCCGGCCAACAACGCGACGATCGCCATGACCGAGGTGAGCGCATCGGCCAGCACGTGCAGGTAGGCCGAGCGCAAGTTGTTGTCGTTGTGCGCGTGGCCGTGACGATGCCCGTGATCATGATGGTGCCCATGCCCGTGCCCATGGTGGTGATGGTCGCCGGAGAGCAGCAGGGCGCTGACGATGTTCACGATCAGGCCGATCACCGCGACGATGGTGGCGTCCCCGAACGCCACCGGACCGGGGTTGAGCAGGCGTTCCACTGATTCCGCCCCGATCCCCACCGCGAACAGCGCCAGAACCAGAGCCGAGGCGAAGCCGGCGAGGTCACCGACCTTGCCGGTCCCGAAGCTGAAGGCCGGATTTCGGCGGTGCCTGCGAGCATAGCGATAGGCCAGCGCGGCGACGCCGAGCGCTCCGGCATGGGTCGCCATGTGGAACCCGTCGGCGAGCAGCGCCATCGATCCGGTGGCATATCCGGCGACGATCTCGCCCACCATCATGACGGCGGTGAGCACGACGACCCACTGCGTGCGGCGGGCGTTGGCGTCGTGCGAGGCGCCGAGGAAGTCATGATCGTGAATGGTTGGGTGAGGCAGGGAAGCCATGGGAGATGCGGTCTTTCTACTTCGCGTAACGGCGGATGGCGGCGATCACGGCCTGTACGCCGTCCTCGCGCTCGGCATCGGAGAGGTCGGGCGCGGAGACGTGGGTGCGCAGGTGGTCCTCGATCAGTTCGTCGATGAAACCGTTGACCGCGCCGCGGACCGCCGCGCTCTGCAGCAGCACTTTCGCGCAGTCCTCCCCTTCGACGAGCGAGCGCTCGACCGCCTGCAACTGCCCGACCATGCGACGTATCCGCATGATGAGCGCCTGATTGTCCTTGCCGAGATGTGCCATACCTATACCCCCTTAGGGTATAAGCGGAGAAGCCGCAAGGTTTGACCCGCCCGGGCGGTCCCGATACGGGAACAAAGTCGAGGGCCGTTCATTTCAAAAGCCCGCGCCGACGCTCCGTTTCGCTTCGCGAGCGTCGCCCATCCGCCGGTTCGGGTCGCCATCCGCAGCCGGCGCCACAGACGCAGGATCACGAGCACGCGATGAGCGTAATCACCACTATCGCCGCAGCGGCAGCCGCCCCCGCCGCCACTCCGGCTCCCGCAAAGTCCCCCATTCCCGACGTTTCCGTGCAGGTCCGCGACTTGTCGAATTCGACCTTCGCGTGGTTCCAGACCTACTGGCTGCAGATCATCATCGCGGTGGCCATCGCCGTCGCCATCGTCTCGGCGCTTTACGCGCTACGCCGCCTCGGCGCGCGGTTGTGCCGCGAAGAACGCGGGCGGGGCGACTGGCTCACCATCGTCGGCCGGGTGGTCACCAAGACGACCAACTATTTCATCATCATGGTCGCGATCCGCGCGGTCGACGGCTACGCGCAGACGCCGCCGATGATCGACCGGATGGTGACCTTCTTCTTCACCCTCGCCGCCGTCCTGCAAGGCGCGATCTGGGCGCGCGAGTTCATCCTCGGCGCGATCGAGCACAAGACTTCGGCCGAGCACTTCAAGGGCGAGGCGATCATCAACGCCATGGGCCTCATCCGCCTGCTGGTGAGCGTGGTCGTCTTCGCGGTGGCGACGGTGGTTCTGCTCGACAACATCGGCGTCAACGTCACCGGCCTCGTCGCGGGTCTGGGTGTGGGCGGCATCGCCATCGGTCTGGCAGCGCAAGGCATCTTCGCCGATCTTTTCGCGGCGCTGGCGATCATCTTCGACCGCCCCTTCAGCAAGGGCGACCAGATCAGCTTCGGCACCAGTTCGGGCGTTATCGAGGCGATCGGCCTCAAGTCCACCCGCATCCGCGCCTATACCGGCGAACTGCGGATCATCGCCAACAAGAACCTGCTCGACAAGGAGATCCTGAACGTCAGCGGGCGCGACCACATCCGCCTGCCGTTCACCATCGGCGTCGCCTACGAGACCCCTCCGGAGACGCTGGCGCGCATTCCGGGCATCCTGACCGAACTTGTCGAGGCGGAAGGCGGCAAGGCATCGCGCGCCGGTTTCGAGAGCTTCGGCGCCAGTTCGCTCGATTTCAGCCTGCTGGTGGACGTGCCCGGCAAGGACTGGGGCATCGCCCACCCCTTGCGCGACCGCTTGATGGTGGCGATCGTCGAGCGGTTCGCGCAGGAGGGCATTGCGATCCCCTATCCCACGCAGACGACCTTCACCGCCGCGCCCGACGGCACGATCATCATGCCCTATCCCGAAAAGGCGACCTGACGACGATGGCAGGACGCTGTACGCCTTTCGTCGAAACCCCGGATGCGTTTGCCGGGAGAATCAGCTAAACGCAGGCGGCAATGGAGCTTTCCCGCCATATAGCCGCCGACCCCCGCGAGCCCGAACTGGACAACGTGCTCGTCGAGACCCCCTTGCCCGAAGGCAGGGGGTGGCGCACTTGGCCGCGCCGACTGTTGGCATGGCTGTGGCGGCTTCTGCCGTGGCACCGCTGGACGTGGAAGCAGCGCATCGTCCGCACTTTCGCGGGGGTTCTGGCGCTGTTCGTGCTGACCGTGGGCTATCTCGCGGTCACCGCGCCGCTGTCCAAGTCGCTCCAGCCGATCGCGCCGCCCGAGATCACCCTGCTCGCCGCCGACGGTACGCCGATCGCCCGCAACGGCGCGGTCACCGACGATCCGGTCAAGGTAAAGGACCTGCCGCCGCACGTCGTGCAGGCGTTCCTGGCGATCGAGGACCGGCGGTTCTATTCGCACTGGGGCATCGACCCGCGCGGCATCGCCCGCGCCGCGCTCAGCAACGTGACCGGCGGGAATACGCAGGGCGGCTCCACCATCACGCAGCAGCTGGCCAAGTTCACGTTCCTGAGTTCGGAGCGCAGCCTCACGCGCAAGGGGCGCGAGATGCTGATCGCGTTCTGGCTGGAGGCATGGCTGACCAAGGACGAGATCCTCGAGCGCTACCTTTCCAACGCCTACTTCGGCGACAATACCTACGGCATCCGCGCGGCCTCGCTGCACTACTTCCACCGCCAGCCCGAGAAGCTGACCGAGGGGCAGGCGGCGCTGCTGGCAGGGCTGATGAAGGCTCCCTCGCGCCTGGCGCCGACCAACAACTTCGCCGCGTCCGAGAAGCGCATGCGGGTGGTCCTGCAAGCCATGGCCGATGCGGGATACATGACCCCGCAGCACGCGAAGGCCGTATCCACGCCCCGTCTCGACGTGCGCAACCGGGCCGAGCTTCCGACCGGCACCTACTTCGCCGACTGGGCGCTGCCGCAGGCGCGCCAGCTCGAAGCGGCGGGCCACGCCGAGTCCTATCGCACCACGCTGGATTCGCGCCTGCAAGCCGCCGCGCACCGCGCCACCCGGCAGGTTCCTGCAGGCACGCAAGTCGCGCTCGTGGCCATGCGCCGCAACGGAGAGGTCGTCGCCATGGTCGGCGGGCGGGACTATTCGCAAAGCCCGTTCAACCGCGTCACGCAGGCGCGCCGCCAGCCGGGCTCGACCTTCAAGCTGTTCGTCTACCTCGCCGCGATCAAGTCCGGGATGAGCCCCGAAGATACGATCCCCAACACGCCGATCGAGACCGGCTCCTACCGACCGCAGAACGCCGGCGGGGCCTATTCGCCGACGATCACGCTGGAGGACGCCTTCGCGCGGTCCAGCAACGTCGCAGCGGTGCGGCTGTTCAACCGGGTCGGGGACGAGTCGGTGATCGACATGGCGCGGCGGCTCGGCGTGTCTTCACCGCTGCCGATGGGCGATCCCAGCCTGGCGCTCGGCACCGCGACGATGACGCTGCTGGAACTGACCTCCGCCTATGCGGGCGTCGCCGCCAACAGCTTCCCGGTCGAGCCGCGCGCTTTCCCGGTGCCGGAGGCGGGCTGGTTCGACTGGTTGCTCGATGGCAAGCGCTCGCTCTCGAAGCATGATCACGAGGCGATCGAGGGCATGCTGCGCGCCACCGTCAATCGCGGCACGGGCCGTGCGGCCATGCTGCAGGCACCGAACTTCGGCAAGACCGGCACCAGTCAGGAGAACCGCGATGCGCTCTTCGTGGGCTATTCGGGTGATCTCGTCGTCGGCGTCTGGGTCGGCAAGGACGACAATTCGCCGCTGAACGGGGTCTCCGGCGGCACCGTCCCGGCGCGCATCTGGCGTGACTTCATGCGCGAGGCATTGGGCGAGAAGGCCGCGCCGCCGCCGCGCAAGGCTGCCGATCCGGACGGCCCGGTCCAGCCGCTCGACGTGCCGGACCTCGGCGACATTCCGGTAGGCGACGACAACCACATCCGCATCGAGAACGGACAGGCGGTGTTGAGCACCAAGGTCGAAGGGGTGCCGCTCGACGTGACGCTGGACGGGCAGGGCCTGCGCATCGAGCCGAGCGGCAGCGCCTCACCCGCACCGAGATCATCGGTCGCGCCGAGTCCTTCGGGCGCGCCGTGACAGTTCGTCGTCCCGGACTTAATCCGGGACCGGTGGCTGTCTTTAGGCAGGTCCGGTCGGCAAGGCACTGCCGCCGTAAGTGGGCTGGTCACGGCCAGCGGTCCTGGATCAAGTCCGGGACGACGTCCCTGCCGCCATCACACCGGAATCTTCGTTCGGTACACCACCGGCCTTAGTGCAAAGCTGGTGGTGACTTGCGAGACACCCTCGATCCGCGTCAGCCTGTTGCGCAGGAAGTCCTCGAAAGTGCCCAGCGAAGGCACCAGCAGCCGCAGCTGATAGTCCGCCTCCCCGGTCATCAGGTAGCATTCCATGACCTCGGGAAACTGCATGATCGCGGTCTCGAAGGCTTCGAGGTGGCGATCGTCCTGCTGGTCCAGTCGCACGCGGACGAAGGCGGTGACGCCAAGGCCCACCGTCTCGGGGTCGACCAGCGCGACGTAGCGGGTGATCACGCCTTCGCCTTCCAGCTGTTTGAGGCGGCGCAGGCAGGGGGAGGGGGACAGGCCGACCCGCTCCGACAGTTCCTGATTGGTGATGCGTCCGTCGGACTGCAGTTCGTCGAGAATCCGGCGGTCAATCGAGTCCAGTGGTGATGGCATGATTATGGCGTCCATTGCGGAATTATCGGCAGGTTCTGCCAATGGATACGCGCCGAGAGGCCGAACACGCAAGGACATGCGCAGCCCGCCGAGCGTATCCTGCCGCGATGGCGCTCGAGCGCCATTCAGGGAGCATGAGCAGATGGCCGACACGATCACCCAGACCCGCGCCGACCTTGTCGCGACGCTGGAGGCACTGGAGAAGCGGCTGCTGTGGCTTTCGGCATGGACGATCCACAACGCCAACCACCTGCGCCCCAAGCGCGATGGCCTGAAGGTCGGCGGGCATCAGGCCAGCTGCGCCTCGATGACGGCGATCATGTCCGCGCTCTATTTCCATGCGCTGCGCCCGCAGGACAAGGTGGCGGTGAAGCCCCACGCCGGGCCGGTGCTCCACGCGATCCACTATCTGCTGGGCGAGCAGACGCGCGAGAAGCTGGAGCGCTTTCGCGGCCTCGGCGGCGTGCAGAGCTATCCCTCGCGCACCAAGGACACGATCCCCGTCGATTTTTCGACCGGCTCGGTCGGCCTCGGCGTCGCGGTGACGGCGTTCTCGAGTCTGGTGCAGGACTATCTCGTCGCGCATGGTCAAGTGCGCGAGGAAGACGCGGGGCGGATGATCGCGCTGATGGGCGATGCCGAACTCGACGAAGGCAACATCTACGAATGCCTCATCGAAGGCTACAAGCACGACTTGCGCAACTGCTGGTGGGTGGTGGACTACAACCGCCAGTCGCTCGACAGCACGACGGCCGATCGCATGTTCCGCCGCTTCGACGACATCTTCGAGACCTGCGGCTGGCGCGTCGTCACGCTCAAGTACGGCAAGCTGCAGCGCGAGGCTTTCGCAAAGCCCGGCGGCAAGGCGATCGAGGAATGGATCGACCAGTGCCCCAATGCCGACTTCGCGGTGCTGACCTATCAGGGCGGCGCGGCGTGGCGCGCGCGCCTGATGGCCGACATCGGCGGCAAGGCGCAAGTTCGCAAGCTGCTGGACAGCTACGACGACGATGCGCTGGCAGCCCTGATGACCAACCTTGGCGGCCACTGCATCGAAAGCCTGATCGACGCCTTCGATGCCTGCGACGACGACCGGCCGACGCTGTTCATCGCTTACACGGTGAAGGGCCACGGGCTGCCGCTGGCGGGGCACAAGGACAACCATTCGGGCATGATGAACCCGCCCCAGATGGAGCAGTTCCGCAGCCTGATGGGCGTGCCGGAAGGGCAGGAGTGGGAACCCTGGGGCGGCCTTGGCGACAATGCCGCAGCCGCACTCGACGCCTTCGTCAAGGCCAGCCCGATCGCCCGCAAGCCCGCCGAGCCGCTGGCGCCTGCCGTCGCCGTGCCCGCGCTGCCGGCGCCCGAAGGCGCGGAGCAATCGACTCAGGCCGCCTTCGGACGCATCCTGCTCGACATCGCCAAGTCGGGCGAGGAACTGGCCGACCGCATCGTCACCACCGCGCCCGACGTCACGCAGACCACCAACCTCGGCGGCTTCGTCAACCAGCGCGGGCTGTTTCGGCGGCAGGAACTGGCCGACGTGTTCCAGAAGGCGAAGATCCCCTCGGCGCAGAAGTGGTCGGCGCACGGGGCGGGCCAGCACATCGAACTGGGCATCGCCGAGAACAACTTCTTCATCATGCTCGCCTCGCTGGGGCTGGCTGCACCGCACTTCGGCACGCGGCTGCTGCCGGTGGGGACGGTCTACGATCCGTTCATTTCGCGCGGGCTCGATGCGCTCAACTATGGCTGTTATCAGGACTCGCGCTTCCTGCTGGTGGGCACGCCCTCGGGCCTGACGCTGGCGGCGGAGGGCGGCGCGCACCAGTCGATCAACACGCCGCTGATCGGCATGGGCCAGCCGGGGCTGACGGCCTTCGACCCGGCCTTTGCCGACGAACTGGCGCTGATCATGGGCTGGTCGTTCGACCACATGCAGCGCGAGGACGGCGGCTCGGTCTACTTGCGCCTCTCCACCCGCGCGATCCCGCAGGTGTCGCGCGAGAACGACGACTGGCAGGCCGATGCCTTGAAGGGCGGATACTGGCTGAAGAAGCCGGGTCCGGACGCGCAGGCGGCGATCGCCTTCTCCGGCGTCGTGGCACCCGAAGCGCTGGCGGCGTGGGAGCAACTGGCGGAGGATCTGCCGGGTATCGGCCTGCTCAACGTGACCTCGCCGGACCTGCTCCATCGGGGCTGGTCGGCGCGGCGGGCGGCGCGCTGGAACGGGCAGAAGCAGGCGCCGAGCCATGCGGAGACCTTGCTGGGCGCGCTGGCGCCGGGGGCGGGGCTGGTGACGGTGCTGGACGGCTCGCCGGGGGCGCTGTCGTGGCTGGGCGGGGTCAAGGGCATGCGCGTCAGCCCGCTCGGCACCGACCGCTTCGGGCAGACGGGGGACCTCTACGATCTCTACCGGACTTACCGTCTCGACGCCGACGCCATCATCGACGCCGCCGCCGAACTTTTCCTGGAGGACTGAGCGCCTTCAGCGGCGAGGGGGCGCGGTCGATCCCCTCGTCACCAAGGTGCAGTCGAAGGTCTTCTTGCCGACTTCACTGGTCTTCCTGAAGTCGAGGAGCAGCCGCACGGCTTCCTCGGCCATTTCGAAGATAGGCTGGCGCATCGTTGTCAGTTCCGGCCAGACGCTGCGGGCGATCCAGCTGTCGTCGAAGCCGACGACGGAGAGGTCGTCGGGGATCTTGACACCCAGCTGCGCGGCGGCAGCGAAGACACCGGCGGCCATGTCGTCGTTCTCCGCGAAGATCGCGGTCGGCGGCTGGGGCGCGCGCATGATCTGCAGGCCAGCGCCGATCCCGGAGGAAAACGTGAACTCGCCGGTGGCGGTGACGATGTCGGACGGGGCGTGGCCACGTTCCTCCAGCGCGGCGACGAAAGCTTCGCGCCGCCATTGGCTCGCGCCATGCGTCGCCGGGCCGTCGATCAGGCCGAACCTGCGGTGGCCGAGGCCCCAGAGGTGGCGGACGAGATCGTGCACCGCCGCTGCGTCGTTCGAGCGGACGCTGGCGACTTCGGGATTGTCGCGGATCGGGGCGAGCAGGACGTAGGGCAGCTTGCGCGCGTCGAGGGCGGCGATCACGGCCGCGTTGTCGCAGGCGGGCGGGGTGACGACCATGCCGTCCAGGCGGGCGCTGGCGAGCAGGCCGTCCATGGTCTCACGGATGTCGCTGGCCGAGGTGTCGACGCTCTCGATGACCAGTTGAAAGCCTGCCGCGCGGCAGGCGGCATAAGCGCCGTTGAGAATCTGGAGCGTGTAGCCCGGACTCGGGTTGTCGAACAGGATGCCGAGGAAGAACGAGCGCCCGGCCGCCAGCGCACGCGCGGCGAAGTTGGGGCGGTAACCCAGTTCGGCGACGGCCTTGTCGACCTTGGCCTTGAGGTCGGGGCGGACGCTCGCTTCGTTGTTGATAACCCGGGAGACGCTTTTCATCGAGACGCCCGCCTGACGGGCAACGTCCATGATGGTGACCTTTTTCATTTCCCCCGGTGCGTCCTCAGATTGGCTTTGTGCATGGCCTCTGTTTCACCAAGCCCGCCCGAATGCAAGGCAATCGCCATCACGCGGGAAGCGGGTTCAGTATGAAGACAGCGTTGTATCAAGCAATCCTGTTAGCGGTCACGTTCTACCTGAAATCGCAAGCATCTTTTTTAATGACAGCGCTGTTTTTTGGAAATACATATGCAGCAGATCAAACGTCAGGCGCAATCTTCAAGCGCGCCGGCAGAGCGGGAGGGGACAGTGAGCGAATTCCTTGCAGTCGCTTCGGCGCAAAAGCCGGGCGAACCCGTGGCGGCGCGGCCGGGCGGAGAGCTTTGGGAGGGTTGATCCTCCCAGCAAGGCCGGTCGCACCCTCCTCCGCGACCGGCCTTGCAGAAACCCCCGCTTGATCTACGACCGCTCCCGACACGCAGCACAAGGAATCCCCAGTCATGGCGATGGCGCCGTCCACCAGCAGTGATCCGCAATTCGCCGAGGAAGTGCCCGGAGGCCACGTCGATGCGGCCGAGCTGCGCTATTTCGTGATGGCGCTGTTCTTCATCTTCGGCGGCATCACCAGCCTGAACGACGTGATCATCCCCAAGCTCAAGGAACTGTTCACGCTCAGCTACACGCAGGCGATGCTGGTGCAGTTCTGCTTCTTCACGGCTTATGCGGTGATCGGCATTCCGGGCGCGATGCTGGTGCGCAAGGTCGGCTACATGCGCGGCGCGGCCGCCGGCCTGGTGATCATGATTGCGGGCTGCCTGGCCTTCATCCCGGCCTCGCAGACCGCGAGCTACTGGCTGTTCCTGGCCGCGTACTTCGTGCTCGCGGCGGGGGTCGTGATCGTGCAGGTGGTGGCGAACCCGCTGATCAGCCTGCTCGGCAAGCCGGAAACCACCAGTTCGCGCCTGACGTTCGCGCAGGCGTTCAACTCGCTGGGGACCACGATCTTCCCGATCGCGGGGTCGGTGCTGATCCTCGGCAGTCTGGCCAAGGTGTCCGCCCATGACCTGACCGGAGAGGCGCTCGACGCCTATCGCCGCGCGGAAAGCGCCGCGATCGTGCACGGCTATCTGGGCATCGCGGTCGCCCTGGCGATCGTCGCGGGAGCCGTGTGGATGTTCCGCAATCGTCTCCCGGTCGAGAAGCACGGGGACACCGGCGGCTTTGCGGGCTTCGACCTGCTGAAGCGCCCGCGCTTCGGCTACGGCGCGCTTTGCATCTTCCTGTACGTCGGTGCGGAAGTCTCGATCGGCTCGCTCATCGTCAGCTACCTGATGCAGGACCATGTGATGGCGCTGCCCGAGCAGTCGGCGGGCAAGCTGATCGGCCTCTACTGGGGCGGAGCGATGGTCGGCCGCTTCATCGGTTCGGCGGTGCTGCGCGTGTTGAACCCCGGCATCGTGCTGGCTTTCAATGCCTGCGCGGCGATAGCGCTGATCGCGCTTTCGGTGACGTCCAGCGGCCATGTCTCGGGCTATGCCCTGCTGGCGGTGGGACTGATGAACTCGATCATGTTCCCGACCATCTTCAGCCTCGCCTGCGATAAGCTGGGCATGCGTGCGGCGGACGGGTCGGGCATCATCAACGTCGCGATCTGCGGCGGTGCGATCGTGCCGCTGGCGACCGGCGCGATCGCCGACGCGGCCGGGGGTAATCTCGGCGTGGCGCTGGTGCTTCCGGCGCTATGCTACGCGGTCATCGCGGGCTTCGGCCTCTTCGCGCGCAAGAGCGCCGCACAGGCGTAGGCCAACGCCGCCGCGATGCATTCATGGCCCGTCAGCCGCCGCTGGCGGGCCATTATCGTCCGTGGTATTCTCCCTGACGCACTCAAGAATGAGGCGGCATGGAGAGAGGCTATGGACGGTTTGGAATCCGTATTTTGCGCCTGCGAATTCCGCATCTTGTGCATTGCGGTGATGTGCACCGGCACGATCGCGGCTCTGACGGTTGCCTTACTGACCTGAGGCTGCACCCGGGATCAGGCCGACCGGCGCGCCCATCTCGATGATCCGGTCGTTCAGCGTTTTCAGGATGCGCAGGAACTCTGCCATGTCCGCTGCCGGAAGAGTCTCGAAGAACTCGGCGGCGAACGCATCTCGGTAAGGCGCGACTTCCTGCACCACCACCGCCCCGGCCGGCGTAAGGCTGATCCGCTTCGCGCGGCGATCGTTCGGATCGGGCGTGCGCATCGCCAGGCCATCGCGTTCCAGCGCATCCACAGCCTCGGTCACCGTGCGCGGCGCCTGATTGAGGGTGTCGGCGATGTCGGTCGAGCGGATCGGCCCGGCGCGATCCAGCAGCATCAGCAGCTTGAGCTGCGCAAGCGACGTGCCCCGCTCGCGCACGCGATCGTTGAACAGGCGATGCATCCGCTGGTGCAGATCGCGCATCTCTTCGAGGATTTCTTGCTCGATGCTCATGACGAGAAATAGTGTGGGACCATATAAAATGGTGTTGCCATACATCGCGCTTAGGTGCAAGTGCGAGCGCGATCGCCGCTGCGATGCAGCAATAACGGTATGGATTTCGATTGATGGCAACGGATTTGAGCGAATCGCAGGGGCAGTCTGCCGCGAATCAGGGACCGGAACGGGTGCCACCGCTCAAGCGCCCGGGTGTGCGTCGTGGTCTGCTGGCGGCGGGTGTTCTGGTGCTGGTGGCGGGCGGGTTGTGGCTGGCCCAGTACCAGATCTACGGCAAATTCGAGCAGAACACCAACGACGCCTATATCCAGGCTGACGCCGTCACGATCTCTCCCAAGATTTCCGGCTATGTCGAGCAAGTCCTCGTCGGTGACAACCAGGATGTGAAGGTGGGCCAGCCGCTCGTCCGCATCGACCCGCGCGACTACGATGCGCAGGCGCAGCAGTATCAGGCCCAGATCGACGTCGCCAAGGCCAATGCCGACAATGTGCGCGCCACGATCAGCGAGCAGGAAGCCGCCATCGCACAGGCCCGCGCCCAGCTTGCCTCGGCCGAGCAGGATGCACGCTTCGCTGCCGGTGAGGCGGCCCGCTACGCGCCGCTCGCCGCCAGCGGAGCGGAGACCGCCGAGCGTCTGTCCAGCTTGCGCAATCAGGCGGCGAAAGCCCGCGCCGTCGCGGATGCACAGCGCGCCACGCTGCTTTCGGCCGAGCGCCGGATCGCTTCGCTCAATGCGCAGGTCCGTCAGGCCGACGCGCAGGGCGAGGCGGCGCGTGCGCAACTGGCCGCCGCGCACGTCAACGTAGGGTCGACCGTGCTGAAGAGCAGCGTTGCGGGCCGGATCGGCGACCGCACGGTGCGTGCCGGGCAGTTCGTGCAGGCGGGTACGCGGCTGATGTCGGTGGTGCCGCTGTCCAAGCTCTACGTCACCGCCAATTTCAAGGAAACCCAGATCGGCCTGATGCGTCCGGGCCAGCCCGCGACGATCGAGATCGACGCGCTGGATGGCACGAAGATCGCCGGGCACGTCGAAAGCATCTCGCCGGGTACGGGCGCGCAGTTCTCGCTGCTGCCGCCGCAGAATGCCACGGGCAACTTCACCAAGATCGTCCAGCGCGTGCCGGTGCGCATCGCCATCGACGCGGGCACCGAGGCGCGGCGCGTGTTGGTGCCGGGCCTGTCGGTGGTCGTCACTGTCGACACGATCTCGGCCAAGGGCGCGCAGCGCAGCATCGCCGCTCAGGAAGAGGCACGCCGGGACGCCAAGCCGTGAACGACGCGGTTTCCGCGCCTCAACCTGAACAGCGCGCCGATGCGGCGGCCTGGCTGGCTGTGGCGGCGGGCACGCTCGGTGCGCTCATGGCGACGCTCGACGTGTCGATCGTCAACAGTTCACTGCCGACGATCCAGGGCGAAATCGGCGCCAGCGGCACCGAGGGCACGTGGATCGCGACGGCCTATCTGGTGGCGGAGATCATCGTCATTCCCCTCTCCGGCTGGCTTGAGCGGCTGCTCGGCCTGCGCACGCTGCTGCTGGTCGCCTCGATCCTGTTCACCCTGTTTTCGATCGTCTGCGGTCTTTCGACGACGCTGCCGATGATGATCGCCGGCCGCATCGGGCAGGGCTTCACCGGCGGAGCGCTGATCCCGACGGCGATGACGATCGTGGCGACACGATTGCCTCGCGCGCAGCAACCGGTAGGCAACGCCCTGTTCGGTGCGACCGCGCTGCTGGGGCCGGTGGTCGGCCCTGTGCTCGGCGGCTGGCTGACCGAGAACGTGAGCTGGCACTACGCCTTCTTCCTGAACCTGCCGGTCGGCATCGCGCTGGTGACGCTGCTGCTCCTCGCGATCCCGCACCAGCCGGCCAAGCTGCACCTGATCCGCGAGGCGGACTGGCTCGGCATCCTCGGCCTTGCGCTGGGGCTGGGCGCGCTGACGGTCGTGCTGGAAGAGGGAGAGCGCGAACAGTGGTTCGAATCCTCGCTGATCATCACCCTGACGCTGATCTCGCTGCTGGGCTTCGCCTTGCTGGGGCTTGGGCAGGTGGCGGCTCGCAAGCCCGTCATCCGGCTGAGCCTCCTGCTCAACCGGCAGTTCGGCAGCGTCGTCGCCATGGTCACCGTGGTCGGCATGGTGATTTACGGCACGTCCTATGCGATCCCGCAGTTCCTTGCGACCATCGCCGGGTACAATTCGCTGCAGGCGGGGCAGGTGGTGATGCTCTCGGGCATTCCGGTGATGCTGATGATGCCGATCACGCCCTGGCTGCTGCGCAACGTGGACATCCGCATTTCCGTCTGCCTCGGGCTGTGCATCCTGGCGCTCAGCGCCTGGCTGGAGACCGGGCTGACTGCCACGTCCGACAGTTCGGATTTCACCGATTCCCAGCTGCTGCGCGGCATGGGCACCGTGTTCTGCATGATGTTCCTGAATCAGGCGGCGATCCGATCGGTGCCGCCGGAGCAGGCGGGCGACGCCTCGGGGCTCTACAATTCCGCGCGCAACCTGGGCGGTTCGTTCGCTCTGGCCGGGATCGCCATCATCCAGGACCAGCGGCTGTGGCTGCATAGCCGCAGGCTCGAGGAGAGCCTCAACGCCAACTCGCTGGCGGTGCAGGACTACGTTGCCGGGCAGGGGAGCGGCGCCTTGCGCTCGATCGCGGCGACGATCCAGACCCAGGCGCTGACGATGACGTACAGCGACATGTTCTGGATCATGTCGGTGGGGATCGTGTTCGTGATCCCGCTCGTGCTTTTCCTGCGCCCGCTGCCCAAGAACGCGCCGCTGGCGTCCGGACATTGAGGAAGACCATGCGTTCCCAGATTCTGCTGCTTTCCCTCGCCACCGGCTTGCTGGCCGGTTGCACCGTCGGCCCCGACTATGCCGGGCCGCCAAAGACGGCATCGGATGCCGCTGGCGCGGCCTTCGTGCGCGCCGATGCGGGCACGACCAGCGCGCCGCCGGTCGCCGACTGGTGGAAGACCCTCGGCGATCCACAGCTCGACGCCCTGATCACCCGCGCTCTTGCCAGTAACACCGACATTCGCGCTGCCGAAGCCCGGTTGCGGCAGGCCCGCGCGGCGCTGGGCGAGCAGCGCGCGAACAGCGCACCCAAGGCGAGCGCCTCCGCCCTCTATGCCCACGCGCACATTCCCGGGGCGAGCCTGGGGTCCAGCGACAGCAGCGGCAGTTCCAGCAGCGACCTCAACCTTTACAACCTCGGCTTCGACGCGAGCTGGGAGATCGACCTGTTTGGCGGCCAGCGCCGCACCGTCGAAGCCGCGCGCGCACAGATGGAAGGCACCGAGGCGAGCCTTGCCGACGTGCAGGTCAGCATCTCCGCCAACGTCGCGCAGAACTACCTGAACTTGCGTGACCGCCAGCAGCGCATCGCGCTGGGCGAGCAGTCGGTGGCGATGCAGACGGACATGCTGGCGCTCACCCGCCAGCGCTTCGATCGCGGCACGGCGACAGCGGCGGACGTCGCGCAGGCCGAGAGCCAGCTGGATGCGACGCGGGCACGGATTTCCCCTCTGGCGGCCGAGCGGGACGCCTATTTCAATGCCCTGGCGGTGCTGACCGGTCAGCAGCCCGGCGCGGTCGATGCGGACCTGTCGGCGGCCGGTGAGATACCCTTACCCCCCGCCTTGGTGCCGGTGGGTGACCCTGCGGTGCTGCTTGCGCACCGTCCCGACATTCGCGCTGCCGAGCGTACGCTGGCCGCCGATACCGCGAAAATCGGCCAGGCGGAGGCCGCCCGCTTCCCGCGCCTGTCGTTCATGGGCCTCATCGGCATCGGCGGCACCAAGATCAGCGATCTCGGCAATCTCGATGATTTCGTGGCGGTCGGCGCGCCGCAGCTGAGCTGGAGTTTCCTCGATTTCGGCCGCACCAAGGCGAAAGTCGGGCAGGCCAGGGCGACCCGTGACGAGGCGGAGGCCCGCTACGACGGCACCGTCCTGTCGGCCCTGCAGGACGCGGAAGACGCCCTTGCACGGTTCCGCGAAGCCCGCGTGACCGTCGCCTCGCTGGCGCGCGTGCGGGACAAGGCGGCTCTGACCGAACGGCTGGCGCAGAGCCGCTATCAGGCTGGGACAGCAACGAGAATCGCCGCGCTCAGCGCTCGCAACGACCTCAACCGCGCCGAGCAGGACCTCGTCTCAGCGCGTGCCGCCCTGACAGGGGATTACGTCGCCATCCAGAAAGCGCTGGGCTTCGCCTGGCGCTGAGCGCTGAGCGCAGGCTTGCGCGAAACATGCAGCGGTGCCTATTAGCGGCCGATGCGCATTGCTCTATTCGAACCGGAAATCGCCGGCAACGTCGGCGCCGTCCTTCGCCTGTGCGCCTGTTTCGGTGTCGGTGTGGACCTCATCGAGCCGATGGGCTTCGAGTGGGACGACCGCCGCGTGCGCCGCACGGCGATGGACTACATCGATCACGTCAGCGTGACGCGCCATGCCGATTTCGAGGCGTTCAGAGGCACGGTCGGCGAAAGCAGGCTGGTGCTGTTCACGACCAAGAGCAGCGAATCCGCCTACGAGTTCAGCTTCCTGCCTGACGACGTGCTGTTGTTTGGAAAGGAAAGCGCAGGCGTTCCCCCATCGGTCGCCGATGCATGCCATGCCCGCGTGCGTATTCCCATGCGTCCGCAGGTTCGCTCGATGAATCTCGCGACTTCGGCGGCGCTGGCCCTTGGCGAAGGGTTGCGGCAGACTTCGACATTGCCTGGCTGAAGATTGCGGATCTGACGATTACGGGGGCGATCAACAAAACTGCCGCGCTCGCTCAAGTGCCGCCCGGCACCTGAGCTATAGTCGCAGCCATCACCACGGCGGGGACGCATGCAGGCAGACACCATCATCACCGGCGCGACCGTCATCACGATGGACGCCGAGCGCCGCGTCATCCGTAACGGTGGCATCGCCTTTTCGGGTGACTGCATCGTCGCCGTGGGGAAGGCCGCCGATCTGGCCGGGATCGAGGCGCGCGAAGTGGTGGATGGCTCCCGGTTCCTGCTGACGCCGGGCTTCGTCAATGCCCATGTCCACCTCACCGAGACGCTCATCCGGGGCTTCATTCCCGGCGACCTGCCGTTCGACGAGACGCTCGGCCGCTGGGTGATCCCCCTTTACAAGGACCACGCGCCCGCCGAACAGGCGGTTGCGGCGAAACTGGCCATCGCGGCGATGCTGCGTACCGGCACGACGACCTTCCTGGAGGCGGGCACGGTCATCGCCTTCGACGAGGTCATGGCCGCAATCGCAGAAACCGGCATTCGGGGGCGGGTCGGCCGCTGGACCGAGGATCGCGCCTGGGACCCGGCCGCCAATGCAGAGGCGCTCACCCGGAACGCTTTCGCGGCGCTGGAGCGCGATCTGGAGGCATACCCGCAGGATGGTCGCCGCATTGCCGCCTGGCCCAACCTCATCGGCCACATGACCGCGACCGACGCCTTGTGGCGGTGCGTGACCGATCTCGCCCGGCGAACCGGCACCGGGGTCTCCGCGCACATGAGCCCTGTCGCCGGCGATTCCGCATGGTATCTTGCCCAGACCGGAAAGCGCGCGGTCGAGCATCTGTCCGACCTTGGCGTGCTGGGGCCGCATCTCAACCTCGTCCACATGGTCCACATCGATGCGCGCGAAGCCGAACTGGTCGCGACGAGCGGAGCCAATGTCACACACTGCCCCGATTCGGCCCTGCGCGGCGGCTACGGCGTGACGCGGCGCGGGCTGTTTCCGGAAATGGCGGCGGCGGGCGTCAATATCGCGCTTGGAACCGACGGCGCGGACAACCACGACATGATGCGCGTCATGGCGCTGATGGCCTCGTTGTTCCGCGACGCGCGCGAGGACCGTTCGCTGTTCCCCGCGCACGCAGCGCTGGAGATGGCGACGCTGAACGGCGCGAAAGTGCTCGGGCTGTCGGACAGCATCGGCGCTCTGGCGGTCGGCATGAAGGCGGACATCGTCGCGCATGACATCCGGCGCCCGGAATGGGTGCCGCTCAACAATCCGGTCGAGCAGCTGGTCGCCTCCGCCGATGGGCGGGGCGTCGATTCGGTCTGGGTCGATGGCGTGCGTGTGGTGGCCGATCATCGCTGCACTCTCATCGACGAGGACGCGCTCTGGACCGAGGGGCAGGCGATGGCGGAAGCGGTGCTCGGGCGTTCGGGATTGCCGCTGGTCAGCGAATGGCCGATCATCTGATGAAGGAAGGGACGCACAAGGTGGAATATTCGGCGATTACGGTGACCCCGCTCACCCCCGGCATGGGCGGGGTGGTCTCGGGTGTGGACCTCACGCAGCCGCTCTCCAATCTGGAGGTGGAGGAACTGCACCGCGCGCTGGAGGATCGGCTAGTGATCTTCTTTCGCGATCAGCCCATCGACCATACGGCGCACAAGCGCTTCGCCAATTACTTCGGCGGCATCCACATCGCGCCCAGCACCAAGCCCTGGCAGCAGCCGGGACACCCCGAAATCACGGTCATGCACGCCGACGGGGATTCCACTTTCGTCGCGGGCGAGGACTGGCATTCGGACATGAGCTGCGATGCCGAGCCTCCGCTGGGTTCGGTGCTCTACCTCCACACGGTGCCGCCGGTGGGCGGGGATACCGCGTTTTCCAACATGTATGCCGCCTACGATGCGCTTTCAGACCGGATGAAGGCGCATCTTAACGGGTTGACGGCGGTTCATGACGCGGTGGTCGGCTTCGGCGGCATCACGCCGGAGGGCATGAAGCTGCCGCGCAGCACGCATCCTGTGATCCGCACGCATCCGGCTACGGGCCGCAAGGCCATCTATGTCAACAAGGGATACACCACGTATATCGAAGGTCTGCCGCGCGCCGAAAGCGACGCGCTGCTCGGCTACCTGTTCGATCACGTGAAGCATCCGCTGTTCCAGTGCCGCTTCTCCTGGGCGCAGCATTCGATCGCGTTCTGGGACAACCGCTGCACGCAACACTCGGCGACCTGGGACTATTTCCCCCAAGTCCGGTCCGGTTTTCGCGTGCAGATACTTGGCGATGTTCCTGTTTGACATGTGAACTGGAACTGTAGTTCCATCCTACGGCCATTAATCTCCGGCGGTGCGTGGGGGCTCGGCTGCTCGGTCGATGGAGGGCAGGCGGTCCTCGACCAGTACCAGCACGTCGCCGATGATCGTGCGCATCGCGACCCGTGCGGCGCTCGCATCCCGAGAGGCGATGGCATCGCGTACCTTGGCGTGTTCGGCAACGTCCGCCGTGCGTCCCTTGATCCGATTGGTGAAGCGGATCGAGGTGCGCAGCGCGGTGCCGACCACGTCGCGTAACTGGATGTAGAACGGGTTCTTCGAGGCCCGCAGCACTGCGACGTGGAAGGCTATGTCGGCCTCCAGTGGGTCATCCAGGCCCCGCTCGGCCGCTTGCATGCGGCGCAGGCCGTCGTCGATGCGCGTGATATCGTCCTCACCCGCGACGCGGGCGGCGAGGGCTGCGGCCTCGGGCTCCACTGCCACGCGCAGTTCGTTGAACTGGCGCAGCAGGTCTAGCGAAAGCCGGCGTTCCAGCATCCAGCGCAGCACATCGGTATCGAACAGATTCCACGACGATGTCGGCTGAACCGTCGTGCCCTGACGCGGGCGAGCGCTGAGGAGCCCCTTGGCGGTCAGCATCTTCACCGCTTCGCGCGTCACCGACCGGCTGACACCGTGCTGCTTGGCGAGTTCCGCCTCGGTCGGGAAGACCTGGTTCTCGAACCGGCCGGTGACGATGGCGCGGCCGATATTGTCGAGCAGCCCGTATGTCAGGTTCCGGCCCAGCTGGGTCGCCGGTTCATCGACTGTGAGATGGGAAGACCCTGCCACGAAACCGTCCTTGTCCTTTTCGTTGCGCCGTCGCGCAATGCCATCGTAGTGCGCGTGGCAGGCCGGACAAGAACGTTTCATATGATAATTATGATTTGAAGGCCGGCCCGGAAGCGTGGCCTGAGGGCGATCACCGCACCGGGCATCTTCAGTACGAGCGAAGGATGGTTCCCCTTGAAGCCATCCCTCTCTAATCGGCTATTTCACGGATTCGGTTCGCCAGCGCCTCCATTGCGAACGGCTTGGTCATGATCGCCATGTTCGGCGCCAGCTGGTTGTTGCTCATCACGGTCTGCTCTGCATAGCCGGTGATGAACAGCACCTTGAGCGCGGGCAGGCGGGCCAGTGCGGCATCGGCTATCTGCCGCCCGTTCATGCCTCCGGGCAAGCCGACGTCGGTTATCAGCAGGTCGATCGGCTGTCCGCTTTCGATGATCCGCATGGCGCTGGGTCCGTCGTGAGCCTTCATGACCCGATAGCCCAACTCCTCCACGACTTCGACCACGAGCATCCGCACCGTCGGTTCGTCGTCCACGACGAGGATCCGGCCGGTTCGCCGCGATCGTTCGGCGGCCGGTTCCTGTTCGGGAGCGGGCGCTGCAACGGCGGCGAGCGCCTCCGTCCCCTCGTGTCGCGGCAGGTAGAGGCGCATGATGGTGCCTTGCCCGGGCTGCGTCGCGATACCGATCTGTCCACCGGACTGACGCGCGAAACCATAGATCATGGACAGGCCGAGCCCGGTGCCCTCTCCGATCGGCTTGGTGGTGAAGAACGGGTCGAAGGCGCGTTCGACGACGGCCGGTGTCATGCCGGTGCCGGTGTCCGATACACTGATTTCGACGTATTCTCCCGGCTCCAGGTCCTGCTCACGCGCCTGTCGGTCCGACAGGGTGACATTGGCGCTAGAAATCCGAATGATGCCGCCGCCGGGCATGGCATCGCGCGCATTGATGCACAAGTTGAGCAATGCGTTCTCAAGCTGGTTGGGATCGACCAGGGTGGACCACAGCCCGGAGGAAGACGAGGTTCGCACTTCGACCTGCGGCCCGACCGTGCGGCGCACCAGATCCTCGATGCCGACCACGAGGGCTGCGACATCGGTAGGCGTCGGTGCCAGCGTCTGGCGGCGGGAAAAGGCAAGCAGCCGATGCGTCAGCGCTGCCGCCCGGCGCACCGCGCCTTGCGCGGCGGTCGAGTATTTCTCCAGTTCGCCAGTGCGGCCTTGCCCAATGCGTGTGTGTATTATCTCCAGCGCGCCCGAGATGCCGGCCAGCAGGTTGTTGAAATCGTGCGCGAGGCCGCCGGTGAGTTGGCCGACCGCCTCCATCTTCTGCGACTGGCGCAGCGCATCCTCGGCGCGGTCGCGCTCGGCGGCGGTTTCGAGGACTTCCTCGTGAAGGCGGCGGCGTTCTTCCTCGAGTTGGCGCTCCACCGCCTTGCGAGCGGACACGTCCTGCATGGCGCCGACCATGCGCTGCGGCCGTCCGGCCTCGTCGCGGATGACGTAGCCGCGGTCGAGAACGTCGGCGTAGCTGCCGTCGGCGCGGCGGAAGCGGTATTCGTCCGTCCAGTCGGTGCCCTGTCCGTCAATGACGCGGAAGATGCTTTCATGGATGCGGCGAGCGTCGTCAGGGTGGATTTGCGACAGCCACCATTCACCGGTCGGAGCCACTGCCTCGGGCACGTGACCGTAGGCATGGGCCAGGGCCTCGTTCCAGGTGACGTGGTCGGCGCGCAAGTCCCAGTCCCACACCGCGTCGTTGGTGGCCCGCCCGGCAAGGCGCAGCCGCTCGCCCACTTCGCGCAGGGCCGCATTGGCTTCCCGGTCGCTGGTGACGTCCTGCACGGTGCCGATCAGGCGTACCGGCGCGCGACCTTCGAAGAAGGCGAGGCCATGGGCGCTGATGTGGCGCAGTTCGCCGTCCTCGATCCCGATGGTTCGGTACCCGACCTCGAAATGATGCGATCCATCAGGGTCTAGCGATGCCGCCACGGCGCGGTCGGCGCGGTCGCGATCTTCAGGGTGAAGCCCTGCAAGGAAGGCCGTCTCGTAGCTGACGCTCACACCCGGGGAGAGGCCGAACAAGGCGCGGCAGCGGTCGTCCCAGGTCAGCGTGCCTTCGCGCGGGCGATAGTCGAAGCGGCCCAGTTCGGCGGCGCGCACGGCCAGTTCCAGTTCCTCGCGGCTGCGCTCCAGCGCGCGCTCGGTGCGGCGGCGTGCGGTCAGGTCGGTGAACAGGACGGCGACGTGGTGCCGGGCGGGGTCATCGACGCGATAGGCCTGTACGGCGTACCAGCGGTCGTCCAACTGGCGGGCGGGAAGTTCGATCCGTTCGGGGCGGCCAGTCCTGGCGACACGGCCGTAGAGATCGAACCAGTGCTGCTCATGGGCGGGTGCGATCTCGCGCATCCATCGGCCCTGGGCATTGGCGATGCCGGTGTAGGCCTCGAAGGAATCGTTGACCTCTATGAAGCGATAGTCGCTGGCCTTGCCATCATCGTCGAATACGACTTCGACGACGCAGAAACCGGAATCGATGGAATTGAAAAGGGAGCGATAGCGCTGCTCACTGGCGCGCAAGGCGACTTCGCTGCGGGCGCGATCGACGGCATCGCGGGTGCGCAGGGCGACGTCTTCCACTTGCCGGGTCTCGCTTTCCGTCCAGATGCGCGGGGTTGCGTGGTGGACATAGAGTACGCTGTCGAACCTGCCTTCGCGGAAGATCGGACAGACCACCAGCGCATGCGAGCCGATGCTTCGCCAGCCTTCAGCGAAGGCGGCGATGCGCGGGTCGGTATCGCTGTCGGCGACTACCAGCGTGTGGCCAAGGCGCAGTTCTGCGATGATCGCGGGGCCAAAGCTGTCGAGCACGCGCGTCTCTCCGGCGAGGCTTGGCAGGGTGCTCGACCAGTCCGCGTCCAGATGCGCCCTCACACCGTCGTCGCTTATCGTGGCGAAGCCGCAGCGGCCAGCCGAGAGGTGCTCGCCCAGCAGTTGCGCTGCCGTGGCGAGGATGTCCTCGGCGTCTTCGCTGCGGCGCATGCGGTCGAGCAGACGCAGCTGGAATGCCTGCCATTTACGCAGTTCCTCATGGCTGGACCGGCCGAAAGCGTCGGTCATGCGTGGGCCTCGACAGGCAGGACCATGCAGCACACGACCCCGTCGGCCGTGAAGTTCACCGTCGCTCCGGTGCCTTCTCCGCGGGCGAGGCTGCGGGTGATCAAGGTCTGGCCGAAACCGTGGCGCCTGGGTGATTCCACGCGCGGGCCTCCGCTTTCCGTCCACATGATTTCGTAGAGATCGCCGTCGAGCGCGCGTCCCCTGACGGTCACGCAGCCGGTTTCGGCCGATAACGCGCCGTACTTGACTGCGTTGGTCGTAAGTTCGTGCACGACGAGGCCGAAGGCGATCGCGACGTCGGGTGCGACCAGACGATCCAGTGCGGCGAGTTCCATGCGTGGTCCGGGAGAAGAAAGGTAGGGCGCGAGTTCGGAGCGGATCATCGCGGAGAGGTCAACCCCGGTCCAGGAGACATCGGCGAGCAGGTTGTGGGTGGCTGCCAGCGCCTGGATGCGGCGCGTGAAGCGCACGCGGAAGTCGTCGAGCCCGTGAGAATTCGACAAAGTCCGACTACAGATGGACAGAACCATCGACAGCGTGTTCTTCACGCGGTGATCCAGTTCATGCATCAGCAGGGTCTGGCGCCTATCGTCCGCACTGCGCATGGCGTCGGCATCCCCCTCGCGGATGGCACGCAGGGCTTCTTCCGCTTCGTGGAGGCGGCGCCTCAGTTCCTCCACCGAAAGCGCCTCCAACGCCGCCGGAATCGTCACGGGGGTAGCCGTCAGGCCGTTTTCGTTTCCAGCTGCCATGCCTGTCCCGAACCATCTCCAGAATCGGTGCTTAAGCGAGGCCCCGATGCGAGGCAAACGCTCTGGATCGCCCGGCGTTCCGGCGCGCGGTCAGCATTCCACGACGTTGGCGGCGAGACCGCCGAGGCTGGTTTCCTTGTACTTGCTCGCCATGTCCACGCCGGTCTGGCGCATCGTCTCGATCACGGCGTCGAGGCTGACGATGTGGCGCCCGTCGCCCTGCAGGGCGAGGTAGGCGGCGTTGATCGCCTTGACCACGCCCATGGTGTTGCGTTCGATGCAGGGGATCTGGACGAGGCCGCCGATGGGGTCGCACGTGAGGCCCAGGTTGTGCTCCATGCCGATCTCGGCGGCGTTCTCGATCTGCTGGTTGGTGCCGCCCAGCGCCGCGACCAGACCCGCCGCCGCCATCGAGCAGGCGACGCCGACTTCGCCCTGGCACCCCATCTCGGCAGCCGAGATCGAGGCGCGTTTCTTGTAGAGGAAGCCGATCGCCGCGGCCGTCAGCAGCAGGGTGCGCTCTCCCTCGCGGTCGGCCCCTGGTACGAACTTGCGGTAGTAGAGCAGGGTTGCGGGGATGACCCCGGCGGCGCCGTTGGTGGGGGCGGTGACGACGCGGCCGCCCGCTGCGTTCTCCTCGTTCACGGCCAGCGCGAAGAGGCTGACCCATTCGAATGTTTGCGCCGGGCCGAAGCTGTCCTTCTGGGCGCGCAGGCGGGTGTGAATGGTCCGGGCGCGGCGACGCACCTTGAGGCCGCCGGGCAGCAGCCCTTCCTGTTTGAGCCCTCGCTGGACGCAGGCGTCCATGGCGTCGATGATGCGGTCGAGCCCCGCCAGCGTCTCGGCTTCGGGCCGCCAGACGCCTTCGTTGCACAGGACCAGCGTGGCGAAGCAGAGGCCGGTTTCCTCGCCCAGCGCCAGCAGTTCCGCGCCCGAGGAGAACGGGAAAGGCTGGCGCAGGTTGTGCCCGCTCTCGGGCGTCAGGGGTGCAAGGGACGTCGCATCGCCGCGCACCACCGCGCCGCCGCCGACGGAGTACCAATGCTGCTCGACCGGTTCGGTCCCTTCCGCGAACCAGGCGGTGAAGCGCATGCCGTTGGCGTGAGCGGGCAGGAACTCGCCGAAATGGAAGACGAGGTCGGTGCTGTCGTCGAAAGCGATCTCCGTGTCGAAGGTCCGGCTGACAAGGCGGCCGTGTTCGCGAATGTCGGCGATGGTCGCGGGCACGGCATCGGGATCGACCGACTCCGGGCGCAGCCCCGAGAGGCCGAGCAGCACCGCCGCGTCGGTCGCATGGCCCCGCCCGGTCAGCGCCAGCGAGCCGTAGAGGTCGCAGGCGACGCGCGAGGGCGCCTGCGGCAGGCTCTCCATGAACGCCAGCGCCGCGCGCATCGGCCCGACCGTGTGCGAACTGGACGGGCCGATGCCGATAGAGAAGATGTCGAGAGCGCTGATCGCGACAGCCGAAAGCGCGGCGTCGGTGGAGAGAGGGGCGGCATCGGTTTGCATCCCCGCCGTATAAGCGCCGCTTGCGAGGGGCGAAAGTGCCCTCGCAGCCTCGATCACGGCAGCGAGCGGTAGAACTCCAGCTTCATGTCCTCGGCCACGCATTCGAGGATCGGCGGGACCAGCCGGTCATGGAAGTCTATATGCATGTGCTTTTCGTAGGCGGCCTCGTCGCGGAAGGTGGCGACGACCTGGAAAAGGTCGGGATCGGCTTCCGACTGGAACAGCTCGTAGACGAGTGCGTCGGGCTCGTTCTGGAAGACGAGGCCCTTCAGTTCCGACTGCAGGGCAATCATGTCGCCGCGCTTTTCCGGACGGGTGCGCAGCTGGGCGATGAAGCTCTTGGCGGGCATCGGGTCAGGCCCTTCCGTGAGGCGCGAGGTCGAACAGCAACTCGCGTTCGTACGTGCCTTCCATGCAGCCGACGATCTTTTCGATCAGCGGCTTGTTATGATCGTAGGCCATGTGCGCCTCGTCCGCGGCTTCGTCCACGAAGCTCTCGTGGACGGCAAACATGCCAGGTTCGGCAAGGCGGAAGAACTTGTAGGCAAGCGTGCCCGGTTCCTGCTTCGACAAATCCTCCATCTGGAGGGCGAGGGCGATGAAATCGTCCTGCCGGTCGTCGCGGACGCGGAAGCGGGACAGGAAACTGAAGGCCATGAGGCAATCTCTCCTTTCAGTACGGGGGCGATTCGCTCGCACATCCGCAGGTTCTCTCCGATGCCGCGCCTATCCCGGCGCGTGTTCCGTGGAATCGAGGATAGGCGATCGCAAAATAAAAACAATCATGAATGCATGCTATATCGCGTTTTCCCGCCCCCTGAGAAGTTTGCCCACAACCATCGCATGAGCCCGAGGCATATGACGAAAATAGTCGTCAAAAAAACATACATGAATGATTGCCAAATGCAGTCTTCGTGATAATCCTTAATGCAACCCGCAAACAAATGGCGGGGCATTAGGAGAGAGAGGCATGTTCACCAGGCAGCTTTACTGCTCGTCTTGCGCGTTCGCGCTCGTCGCCGGAATCGCAAGCACGCCAGCCTTCGCACAGGACAATTCAACCACCGACGCAGCCCAGCAGCAATCGGGGCCGCAAGCGTCGGGTGGCCTGGCCGAGATCGTCGTCACCGCAACTCGCCGCGCCACCGACCTTCAGTCCACGCCGGTCTCGGTCTCGGCGGTCGACAGCACGCTGATCGCACAGGCCGCCCCGCGCGATCTCGGTGACATAGCGGCTTTCGTACCGAACTTCTCGGCGGCGACGATCGCCAACTTCAACGCCGCCAGCTTCGCCATGCGCGGCGTGGGGCAAACCTCCATCATCGTCTACTTCGAGCCGCCGGTGGCCGTGCTGGTGGACGACTTCGTGGTGCCTTCCGTCCAGACGCAGTTGCTCGATACTTTCGACATCGCGCAGGTCGAGGTGCTGCGCGGGCCGCAAGGCACGCTATTCGGCAAGAACACCACCGGCGGCGTCGTTACAGTGCGCACCAAGCGCCCGCAGATGGAATACGTGGGCGTCGATGCGCGCGCCGAGTACGGCGACTTCGGCCAGAAGAAGGTGCAGGCCGCGCTCAACGTGCCGATCGGCGATATCGCCGCCTTCCGCCTCGTCGGCGGTTACGAGAAGTCTGACGGGTTCTACAAGAACGGGGCCTGTTACGGCCCGGTCACCGGCTTCGTCGACAACAAGTTCCAGGGGCGCAGCGGCTGCCTTGGCGGCGAGACGATCGGCGGCAAGGACGTGTGGCAGGCCCGGGCCAAGCTGCTGGTCGAGCCATCGCCCAATTTTAGCGCGCTGTTCCAGTACGAATGGATTCGCGATCGTTCGGACTCGGTGCCGTCGGTGAACGAGAACTATCTTTATACGGGGACCAACCCCTTCGTCACCGACCTGCTCGGGCTGACCGATCCGAATGCGCAAGGCACCGATCCGCTCAAGCGGGCGGCCTACACCGGACGGCACGACGGCCTGCTGTTCATGGACAAGGGCCAGCGCATTTCGGTCGACGGGTTCTACGCCAACCTCGAATATGACACTGGCATCGGCACCGTCACCTCGGTCTCGGGCTATCGCAACCAGCGCTCGCGCATTCCCAACTCCTACGCGGGTGCGACGGCCGTGGCGGAAGACGGCCAGTACCTGTCGTTCTTCGACGCGACCCGCGATGACAACCGCAAGACCTGGCAGCAGGAACTGCGCTTCGCCTCCGACTTGCAGGGGCCGTTCAACTTCGTCGCGGGCGGGTTCTATCAGCGCGACAAGATCGACTTCTGCGTGGCGCAGATCCTCGGGTTCCTCGACCTCACCTCCGGCCCGCTGCCGTTCGGCAACTGGAACGACACGCCCTACGTGCTGTGTAATGCGCAGCGGGCCAAGTCGCGCGCGGTGTTCCTCGAAGGCACGCTGAAGCTGGGCGAGAAGCTGACGATCGCGGCGGGCGGGCGCTATACCTGGGACGACAAGACCTGGCTCGGCCGCCAGCAGACCTTCATTCCGGCACTGAACGGCGGCTTCGACCCGACCATCACCATCAACGAGGCGCTCGACGCCAGCGTCTACAACTACCCGGCGGGCGTCGTCAGCGTGAAGGGCAAGTGGCGCGAGCCGACGTACCGCGCCAGCATCAGCTATCAGGCGACCGACGATATCTTCGTCTTCGGCGGCTATTCGCATGGTTACAAGGGCGGCGGCTTCAACGACCAGATCGGCGGCTTCGCGGCCTTCGGCACCGACCTCGACGCCTTCCGCGCCGCCGCGCGGCCGACCGATCCGGAAAAGGCCGACAGCTTCGAACTGGGCTTCAAGTCGCAGTTCCTCGACAACCGGCTGCGCTTCAACCTCACCGGCTTCTACGTGAAGTACAAGGATCTGCAGAAGCAGCTCAACGTGCCGATCGTGGTCAACGGCCAGCCCAATCAGGTTACGTTGTTCGTCAACGCCGCCAGCGCCGACGTGAAGGGTATCGAGGCGGAACTCTCCGCCACTCCGGTCGAGGGCCTGACCCTGCGCGGCGTGCTCGGCTACCAGGACGGTAAGTACAAGACCTATACCGCCGAGAACGCAGGCTATGACCTGGCCTCCGCCCCGCTGGACCGCGCGCCGAAGTGGCAGTGGACGCTGGACGGCTCCTATGCGCTGCCGCTGGGCAGCGACTACAAGCTGACGGTGAACGGCAACGTCGCGTATACCGGGCGCAACCTCAATACGCAGGCGATCGACGATCCGCTGGGCAACACGTTCCTCAATGCGAGGACGCTGGTGAACGGCTCGATCACGCTCGCGCAGGCGGATGACCGCTACTACGTTCGCCTGATCGGCAAGAACCTGACCGACAAGCGCTACCGCGTGGCGGTGCAGAACGTCGCGGGGCTGTGGCTCAACTCGCAATACGGGGCGCCGCGCTACTTCGGTGTCGAACTCGGGCTGTCGTTCGGCGACCATCTTTGAGAGGTGCTTGATGTTTGAGGCAAAGGTGCTGCGCGGCGGGATTGCCGTCGCGCTGACATGGTCGCTCGCGGCCTGCGGATCGGCGGATCAGCAGGCGCTGGCGGGCAAGGGCGCTTCCGAAGGGTGGGAGCGCCAGCTGGACGATGCCAGTGACGGCGACGACTGGCCCGCCTTCGGCCGCACCTATGGCGAGCAGCACTACAGCCCGCTTGATCAGGTCAACGCCGGGAACGTCAAGGATCTCGGCCTCGTCTGGGCGGTGGACCTTCCGGCGGGCAACCCCGCGACCGGGCCGATCGAGGTGGGCGGCACGGTCTATCTCGCCAGCGGCTATTCGGTGGTCCGCGCGATCGACGTCGCTTCCGGCAAGGTGAAATGGGAACACGATCCCAAGGCCCCCGAAGCCTCCGGCATCCGCCTCAGGCAGGGCTGGGGCAGTCGCGGCATCGCCTACTGGAACCACAAGGTCATCACCGCCACGCAGGACGGCCGCCTGATCGCGCTCGACGAGAAGACCGGTAAGCCCGTCTGGACCGTGCAGACGCTGGAGGAGGGCGCGCCGATGTTCATCTCCGGACCGCCGCGCGTGTTCGATGGCAAGGTGATCATCGGCAATGCCGGGTCCGACGAAAGCGCGGTGCGCGGCTTCGTCACCGCCTTCGATGCGGACAGCGGCAGGCAGCTGTGGAAGTTCTACACCGTCCCCGGCGACCCGGCGAAGGGCTTCGAGGACGAGACGCAGAAGATGGCCGCGAAGACCTGGAGCGGCGACTGGTGGAAGTACGGCGGCGGCGGTTCGGTGTGGAACGCCATCACTTACGACAAGGCCAACGACCAGATCCTGCTCGGCACCGGCAACGGCGCGCCCTGGAACCACAAGATCCGTTCTCTGGGCAAGGGCGACAACCTGTTCGTCTGCTCGATCGTCGCGCTCGATGCGAAGACGGGCAAGTACAAGTGGCACTACCAGATCAACCCCGGCGAAAGCTGGGACTTCAACGCCGCGATGGATATGGAACTGGCCGACCTGACCATCGACGGCAAGCCGCGTCAGGTGGTGATGACGGCGCCGAAGAACGGCTTCTACTACGTGATCGACCGGAAGGATGGAAAGCTGATCTCGGCCGAGCCTTTCGTGGAAGTGACGTGGGCGAAGAAGATCGACCTTGCCACCGGCCGTCCGGTCGAGAACCCCGGCGTGCGCTACGAAAGCGGCAGGACTTCGTTCCGCCCCACACCGCTCGGCGCGCATAGCTGGATGCCGATGGCTTACAGCCCGAAGACGAAGCTGACCTATATTCCCGCCATCGATTTGCAGGCGCACTTCGACGACACCGGCATCACCCGGGAAAACTTCAAGTTCGCCGAAGGCATGGGACTGTCTCCGGGCGTCGGCTACGCGATCGACGCGGGGGGCAAGGACGTCACCGGCTGGCTCGTCGCCTGGGACCCGGTGGCGCAGAAGGCGCGCTGGAAGCTGCCGATGCCCACACACGGCAATGGCGGCATCATGGCGACGGGCGGCAATCTCGTGTTCCAGGGGCGGCCCGACGGCGGCTTTTCGGCCTATAACGCCGAGGACGGCAAGCGCTTGTGGAACTTCGACGCCCGCGCGGGCGTGGTGGCGCCGCCGATCACTTACCGGGTAAACGGGAAGCAGTACGTTACGGTAATCGCCGGGATCGGCACCAGCGTCGGCCTGTTCGGCCCGATGTTCGCGCAGTACGGCATCGATTATCGCACGCAGGCGCGCCGGGTGCTGACTTTCGCGATCGGCGGCAAGCAGCAGTTGCCGCCGCGCGAACCTTACAAGGCCGTCGCCTTCGAGGATGCCGACTTCAAGCCGGACGCCGGCAAGGCCGCGCGCGGAGAGGGCATCTTCGGCGGTCGCTGTGCGGTCTGCCATGGCACCTCGGTCATCGCGGGCGGCACCGCGCCGGACCTGCGCACTTCGCCGATCCCGGCCAATGCCGAGGCTTTCGCCGAAGTCGTCCGCAACGGTGCGCTGGTCCCGGCGGGAATGCCCAGGTTCGGTGAATTCACGCCAGATCAGGTCGAAGCCCTGCGCCAGTATATCCGCACGCGGGCCGAAGTCCTGCGCAGCGGCCGCCCCGACAGTTCGGTCGGTTCGGCACACAAGACCGGAGAGTGAGCCAACCCCCAGGAAAGGGCGCTTCGAAAGGGGCGTCCCGATCCTGTGATCACGCTTCTCGGTTGGTGTTTCTCAGCATTTTCGGGCGCAGGGAGCGGATTTACCCTTCTGCCTGAATTGCACTGGGGGCTTGGCGTGCAAGCACTGATTCGTGCCGTTCGTCACTATCGCCTCACGGCGATCAGCACAGGGGCTCTACAGTGCGCAACCAGAAGTTGACAGCCACCGCGCTCGTTACTCGAAGTTCACTGTCCTACGTCCGGAACGTATTCGCGCTGAATGAGGCCCGTCAGGCCTTCGTCAATGTTCCTGACGAGGCGCATGCGGCGACGCTGACCGGACTGGACGTCGTTTCCTGCATCGTGCCGGAAGAAGGGGGCGGCTGGTTCGACGAGAGCCGCCCGCTGATCCACGACGATCGGCCCGCTCAGGTCACTTATACATCGGGTACGGAGGGCAAGCCCAAGGGCATTGTCCTGACTTACGCAAACCTGGCCGATGCGGCGGAGCGGATCATCGACCAGATGGGCCTCACTTCCGACGTGCGCGAGTATGTCGGCGTCCCGGTCACCTACAGCTTTGGGATCGGCCGTATCCGTGCGGTCAGTGCCGTGGGCGGCCGGTCCTATCTGCCGCCACGCGGGTTCGATCCGCTCGAACTTGCCCGAATGCTCAAGGCGGGCGAAGTGAATGCGCTGTCGGCCGTCCCCACGCTGCTGCGCATCGTGCTGCAGCAGAAGACGGTGATCGGGGATGCGGGCAAGAAGCTGCTGTGGCTGGAGATCGGTTCGCAGTACATGTCCGGCGCCGAGAAGCGCGGTATCCGCGACCTGTTCCCCAATGCCCGGATCGTGCAGCACTATGGTCTCACCGAGGCTTCGCGCAGCACGTTCCTGCAGATTTCGGAGGTTCCGGACGAACTGCTGGATTCCGTCGGCAGGGCCGTCGGCGCTACCGAGGTCGCGATTTCCGAAGAGGGGCGCATCCGCATCCGTGGTCCGCACGTCGCGCGCTGGCGGCTGGACGGCGACGAAATGCGCGATCTTTGCGGCGCGGACGGCTGGCTCGAAACCAGCGACCTCGGACACATCAAGGACGGCTACCTCTACTACGACGGCAGAGCGGACGATCTGATCAATTCGGGCGGGGTGAAGCTCAACCCGGACTTGCTCGAAGCGCGGATCGCCCAGCTTCTTGGCCAGAGCGGCAAAGTCGTCGTCGCCAAGGTGCCTGACGCGCTGCGCGGCGAAGGCGTACTGGTCGCCTCGGATGCGACCGACATTGCCGTCGATCGGCTACATGCCGTAGCGGCGGAGGCGCTGAAGGCGTTCGGCGTGGTTGCCGGAGATTCCCTGCACGTCAGGGTCATGCCGAAGATTCCGCGCACGGCGACCGGCAAGGCCATGCGCCGCGTCCTGACCCAGGAGTTCGTCGAGGAACGCAAGTCCGCGCCTCCCGAGCCGGTCGTGGAACGGGCGGTGGAGGCTGCACCGCGCGACGTGCAGGGCTTCTTCCGCCAGTTCTTCCCCGGCCGCCGCATCGGTCCGAACGACAGCTTCGAAAGCATGGGCGGGGATTCGCTCAGCTACATCCAGTTCTCGCTAGGTTTCGAGGGCCGTTTCGGCGCCCTTCCCGATGGTTGGGAATCGCTGACGGTCGAGCAACTGGAGAAGAGCGCCGGAACCACGGCCGTCGACAGCTGGCGCAAGCTGGACGCCGCGATGCTGACGCGCGCCTTCTTCATGATCTGCATCGTCGCGCTGCATCTGGATACCTTCGTCTACAGCCGGAACTGGGGAGCGGCGTACTTCCTGTTCATGCTGTGCGGCTATAGCGTGATGCGCTTCCAGTGGCCGGAGATCAGCCGCACCGGAAAGGTCGGCACGATCTTCGGAACCGTCGTCAGCGTGGCCATCCCGACCCTGATGGTCACCATCGCGATGCAGCTGTGGGCCGGAAAAATGGAAGTGAAGCCGCTGCTGCTGATCTCCAACTGGTTCGATCCGCACCAGTATCACATCGCCTATTACTACTTCGCGGAGCTGTACATGCAGCTTCTGCTCGTGCTCGCCGCGCTGTTCTCGTTCCCGGCGATCCGCGAGTTTCTCAAGGCAAGGCCGATGACGTTCTGCACGGTACTGGTCGCGGTGGCCACGGTGGTCAGCTGGACGGTGGAGAGGGTCTGGGATACCAACTACATCTTCCACCGCACGCCGATCTGGTACATGTGGACGGTCGCCGTGGGCATGCTGATGGCCAGCGCGCGGGACCTGCAGAGCCGGATGGTGGCGATGGCGGTGGTGTGCGTCGCCGTGCTGGTCCATCACGGTGTCACCTCGGCCAGCGCTTATATACTGGGCGGAGCGGCGCTGCTGCTTTTCGGAACGTCGATCAAGGTGCCGTCGTTCGTGAAGTCGATGGTGTCCGAAGTCGCCGGTTCGTCGATGTTCATGTATCTCAGCCACTATCAGGTCCGGTCGCTGATCATCCGTATGTTCCACGGGCCGAAGCCGTGGGTGGCGCTTTCCGTGGCGATCGGGTTCGGCATCGTCTTCGCCCACGCGTACACCTGGGCCGAACGCAAGGTACGCGCGTTCCTGAGCGCGCGGGACGGCAAGGCGATACAGCCGACGTTCGCCCGCGAAGAGCCTTCCGGGCTGGCCAACGCGTGACCGCAGGCGCGCTGCAAGGTGACAGGGTTTACACGGTTTACACTGTCCAGGGGGAAAAGGTGTCACCTTGGGCAGAAATGTGTCACCTCGCACGCGCAAGGTGACACATTTCGCGGCGGAAGTGTCACCTTGTAAGGACAACATGTCACCTTGAGGGCAATGTGTCACCTTGCGGTGTAACCTTGTGAAGCGGACGGGCCATGCGGAGCAATGTACCGGACGGCGCGGCATGTAGGAAAGCGCACGGGTGAAGCCGCGCGACCGTCCTTATGAAACCTTGCTCGCCGGCTCCGTCCATGTCGTGTCGCCGGCGCCCCAGAGCGGTGCGCCCCGGCTTTCGCGCAGCGAAGGGATCGTGCGCCCGTCCTTGTCGGTCACGCCGTATTCCATTGCCAGCTCGGCATTGATGAAGGTGCCGCCGGACCTGTCCCCGACCGCCGGGTCCATCGCCAGCGCCGCGATCACCCGACCCGGAAACTCCGGCGAGGAGCCGACCGCGCTGTTGAGCTGGCTGGCCATGCCGGGAACCGACTTGAGGTTCTCGGTCGCGCGCTCGGTATACGTGAAGCCCTGCCAGAGCGAGACCGCGCTGACGCCGGTGCCCTGAAGTTCGCGGCCCATGTCGCGCATCATGCGGTCGGTCGCGGTCTTGGTCGTGCCGAATACCACATCGTACGTGTAGGTCACCCCGACGTAGCCGGACAGCGCCGCGATCAGCCCCGAACCCTGCGGCACCATGATCCGCGCGGCATGCCAGGCGGCGACGTAAGCGGCGCGCAGGCCGGTATCCCAGATTTGCCATTCATCCTGAAGCGGCTTTTCCCAGAAACCGGTGCGCTCGGTCATGCTGTCGGGAATGGCCATGGCGTTGTTCACCAGCAGGTCGAGCCGCCCTTCGTCGCGCGCGAGCTGATCGAACACCGCGCCGATCCGGGCATCGTCGAGCAGGTCCAGCGCAACAGCGACACCGCGCCCGCCGCGCGCGTTCACTTCGGCGACCGTCTCCTCAAGCGAGCCGGGCAGGACGTGGCCGCCTGCGGAGAGCGTGCGACCGGTGACGTAGACGGTCGCGCCCTGATCCGCCAGCGCGCAGGCGACGCCCTTGCCGATCCCGCGCGTCGCCCCGGTGACGAGCGCGACCTTGCCGGCAAGTCCGCTCAAGACGGCTTTCCCGGATTGGCGGATTGGCGCCGGTTGACGAGCGGGCGGTGGTAGGACGGATCGCCGGGATCGCGGGCCGATACGCCGTTCAGCGCGATGTCGGGCACGTCGGCAAAGGGGATCGGCATCGGCGGCGGCAGGCAGCCCCATTCGATCAGGTTGGTGCGCAGCGCGATCTTCCATGCGTCGCCCCGCCGCTCCAGCCGGTCGACATAGCGTCCGCCCGCGATCCACAGGCTCTCGTCGCGGTTGCGGCCGACGAACTGGTAATAGGTCTCGGCATGGGCGGTATCGCCGTCGAGGTCGATGTTGGACTGCAACAGCGCGTGATGCGTGACGATCTGCCCGGCCTCGTGCATCGGCACCGCCCAGTCCCAGCAGTCCGCGGCGCTGCCCACGAAAGGTCCGGCCGCCATCTCGGCATCGTCCCAGAAGGCCGAGAGGTAGACGGCGCGGTCGAAGCGGTCCATCCCGCGCGAGAAACGCTCCAGGCATTCGCGGATCTCGTGCTTGTCCAGCATCGCCGCGATACGGGCCTCACGATCATTTGCCACGGTAGTCGACCTCCGAAACGGGTTTCCAGATCGGCGAGCCGCGCGTCGCCCTAGCCGATGCAATGACGCTGCCGTCCACGTCGGTGAGGCCGTATTCCTGCGCCAGTTCGGCGGTGACGAACTCCCCGCCCGAGCGCTTCATCACCTCGGGATCGGCGGCGAGCGCGGCCACGACGCGCCCCGGATGCTCGACCGTGCTGCCCTGCATCGAGGTGATCGAGGTGGTCATCTTGTCGCCCATTTTGGCAAGGTTGTCCTGCGCCTTCTCGGTCAGGGTCAGCCCCTGCCACAAGGTCAGCGAGGCGACGCCGTGGGGTTCCAGTTCGATCGCCATGTCGCGCGCCATGCGATCGACCGCCGACTTCGACGTGCCGAAGATGACGCTGTAGGTATACGTCACCGCCGCGAAGCCCGAGATCGCCACGATGAGCCCCGACTTCTGCGGCGCCATGATCTTGGCCGCGTGCCACGCCGCGACGTAGTTGGACTTCACCCCGACGTCCCACATCTCGAGGTTGGAGAGCGGCTTTTCCCAGAAGCCCTTGGGTTCCAGCAGGTCGTCCGACAGCGTAAAGGCATTGTTGACGAGGATGTCGAGGCGGCCCTGCTCCGCCGCGATGCGGGCGAACAGCGCGGCCACGGCCTCGTCGTCGCCATGGTCGCAGGCGACGGCGATGCCGCTGCCACCGCTGGTCGCACCGCGCGCGTCGCACTCGGCAGCCGTGCCGCCGACCGTGCCGGGCAGGTAGTAGTAGCCCTCCCTGACGGTGCGCCCGGTGACGTAGACCGTGGCGCCCTGCTCGGCGAGGACGAGCGCGATGCCCTTGCCGATGCCGCGGCTGGCGCCGGTGACCAGCGCGACCTTGCCCGCAAGCGGCGCGCTCATGCCGCGTTCCCTGCGAACCAGTCTTCGCTGTAGTCGCCCTTGGCGCGGCCGGGGAAATGGTCTGCGGTGAAAGGATAGCCCATCACGCCTTTGGACCAGTCCGCTGCGGCGCCCCAGTCCTGTTCCCAGTCGTAGAGCATCACCCGGTCGGCGATCCGCCATTCCGGCTCGGCCGAGGCACCGGCGCGCTTCTCGAAGGTGTCGAGATAGCGTCCGCCGATGCAGGTATCCCGATCGCCTTCGCCCATATCGACACGGTGGTACGAGAACACGTGGGTCTCGGCGCGCGCGGTGGCTCCCGCCAGTTCGATGTGCGTCTGGCCAAGCAGGTGCTGGGTGTCCTTGATCGCATCGGCGCCGGGCACGACCCAAGCGAGATAGGCGTCGAAAGTGCCGCCGTGCACGCCGTAGTCGAACCGGGCATCGGGCCACCAGCACGCGCGGATCAGGTCCGCGCTGCGCCGGTCCTCGCCGCGCGCCAGCCGCGCCACGCAAGTGCGGATCGCCTCGCGGTCGATCATCTCGCGTAAAGCCTGCTCCATCCAACCTCTCCTTGCCGTCATGCCGGGACGCATTGGCCGCTTTGACGGCTCCTGAATGCGCGGTATCGCGAAGGGGCCTGTCGCGCGGACAAGCCCCTTCCACCGAAGTTCAATGCCGCAAAACCGCCGCTACGACTTGACCAATCTGGACACGCGGACCCGCTACGGCCCGCTGATCGCCGATGCGGAGTTTGCAGGTATCGGGCATCACGCCCCGAACCCGCCGTCGATGGTATGGAGCGCGCCGGTCACGATGCCGGCCTCCGGACCGGCGAGATAGGCGACCATCCCGGCGATCTCGTCCGGGCGGCCGTGGCGCTTGATCGCCATGAAGCCGTGCATGAGGTCCTTCATCGGCCCGTCGCCGGGGTTCATGTCGGTATCGGTCGGACCGGGCTGGACGGTGTTGACGGTGATGCCCCTGCCGCCGAAATCGCGGGCGAGGCCCCGGGTCAGCCCCTGTATCGCGGATTTGGTGAGCGAATAGGCCGCGCCGCCCGTGAATGGAATGCGGTCCCCGTTGGTCGATCCGATGAAGATGATCCTGCCATTGTCCGGCATGCGCCGGGCGGCCTCCACGGCAGCATGGTAGGGGGCGCGGACATTGACGTCGATCATGCGGTCGATGACGTCGGCGTCCTGCTCCAGCGGATCGCCGAACACGAGAACGCCCGCATTGACGACGAGAATGTCGATCGGTCCGGCATCGGCGACAAGGGCGATCACCGCGTCACGATCGGCCGCGTCCGACCGGACTGCGCTGGCGCCCGTCTCGGTGGCCAGCGCCTGTGCGGCGTCTGTCGCCCCGGCGTAGGAGAATGTCACGGCCGCGCCGTCTGCGGCGAGGCGCTTTACGATCGCGGCGCCGATGCCCCGGCTGCCGCCGATGACGAGGGCTGTCTTTCCTGAAAAGTCGGTCATTCGTACTGCTCCTGTAGTGCTTGTGATGGGTAGTGCGTGAGGCGCGGGGGCGCTTACTTGTGGGTGTCGAGGAAGCCGCGCACGGCTGCGACGGTGGCCTTTGGCTGCTCCTCCATCAGCCAGTGCCCGGCGTCGGGGATGGTGGCTTCGGTCACGTCGGAGGCGGCGAAGCGCATGACCGTCGCCATCATCGGGCCGAAGGATTTCTCCCCGCCGACCGCCAGCACCGGCATCGCCAGCTTGCCCGCTGCCACGAAGGCGCGGTTGTCGATCGCGTCCTGGTCGAAGGCGGCGAACTGGGCGAAGCCCGCGTGCATGGCCCCCGGCCGGGCGTAGAGCGCGGCATAGTGGACGCGCGAGGCTTCGCTGAAGCGCTCGGGCCGGGCGGAGAACTCGTTCCAGAACCGGTCGAGGTAGATCCGTTCGCGTCCGGCGACGAGGCGCTCCATGTCGGGGCCGCCGAAGCGGAAGTGCCACAGCAGCGGGTTCTTTAGGATCTCCTCCCAGGGACCGACACCGGGCAGCGGCGCGTCCATCAGCACGAAGCTGGTGACGCGCTCGCGGTTCTGGGCGGCGAAGGCGTAGCCCACCATGTTGCCGATGTCGTGCGTGACGAGGGCGGTCTTGCCGACCTTCAGCGCGTCGAGCAGCCCGGCGATGTCCTGCCCCTGCGTCTTCTTGTCATAGCCCCCGGCGGGCTTCGCCGAGAGGCCCATGCCGCGCAGGTCGGGCACGATGACCACGTGATCGCGCGCGAGATCGGCCGCCAGCGGCGCCCACATGTCGCCGGTTTCGCCATAGCCGTGAAGCAGGACGACGGCCGGCCCCTTGCCGCCGATGCGGGTGTGGATCGTGGTGCCGTTGGTCGATATCTCCTCGGTCCGGAAACCTTCGGGAAACGGCGCGACTTGCGCGCTTGCCGGGGTCGCGGCGATGCCGAGCGGGGTGGCCAGGGCGAGGGCCGCTGCAATAATTCGAGTGAACATCTGTCTGCCTCCTTCATCCCGCATGTCGCGGGCTGTCGACGGCAAGATGATTTCAGGCCATCGTGCGCACTAGCCGCCAAATTCCGGAACCGGCTTTCGGGAATGCCGAACGATGATGAAGCTGGAAGGAGTGGCCGCGTTCGTATCGGTGGCCGAAGCGGGATCGATCAGCGAGGCGGCGCGCCGCCTCGGCTTTGCCAAGTCGGTGGTCAGTGAGCGCGTGGCCGAACTGGAAAGACTGCTCGGCGCAAGCCTGATGCAGCGCACCACCCGCAAGCTGTCCCTGACCGGGGAAGGCGAGCTGTTCCTCGAACGGGCGCGCCGGATCATGCGCGAGACGATAGAGGCGCAGGCCGAGATCGCGGAGCGGCGCGGATCCCTGTCCGGGCCGCTGCGTCTGGCCGGACCGATCGGGTTCGGCACGCTGCACCTTGGCCGGATGGTGAACGCGTTCCTGGCGGTCCACCCGGCCATCGAACTCAGCATGGATCTGGACGACAAGTTCGTAGACGTGGCCGCCGACGGCTACGACGCGGTGATCCGCCATGGCCCGATCCAGGATACGCGCCTGATCGCGAAGCGGCTGGCGTCGAGCCGCCGGGTCCTCGTCGCCGCGCCGTCCTATCTGGAGAAGCACGGCGCGCCCGCGTCGCTGGAGGAACTGGATCGGGCCTGCGCGATCCTCTACTCCAACCGCTCGGCCGACTGGCGCTTCCGTTCCGGCGACGGCGAGACCATCCTGCGGCCGCGCGCCTGCCTGCGCGTGAACAACGGCATCGTCATGCGCGATGCCGCGCTGGCGGGCCTCGGCATCGCTTTGTTGCCGACGTTCTTCACGTACGAGCAACTGGCGAGCGGTGCACTGGTCCAGGTCGATGTCGGCGCCGAAGCGGAGGGTGCGGAACTCTACATCGCCTACACGCGCAACCGCAGTGCCTCGGCCAAGCTCGCGGCGCTGACGGAGTGGCTGCGGCAGGAGATCGGCACGCCTGCGTACTGGGACCGGTAGCGAGGCTGGATCACACCTCTGCGTCGTCGTCGTCGCCCGCCGGCAACCGGATCTCGACCACCATCCCCGGAGGCCCGGCGACTATGCGCGCAGTGCCGTCGTGTGCGGCGGCGATGGCCTGCACCATGCTCAATCCCAGGCCGTGTCCCGGGCTCCCGCGGTTCGTATCGAGACGGACCAGCCGTTCGAAGATGCGCGGTTGATCCTTCAGGGGGACGCCGGGGCCATCGTCGGCAACCCTGATCACGGTTTCCCTGCCTTCGGTCAGGCTCGTGACGCTTACGGACCTGCCCGGGTGCGCGTGGACGAGGGCGTTGTCCAGAAGGTTCGCCACGATGCGCTGGATCAGCGCCTTGTCACCATGGACCGTCGCGGGCTCGATCGACAGTTCCAGCCTCAGGCCCGCGTCTTCCAGCGACGGGCGGTGGGCTTCGGCGATCTCCCGGACGGCATCGGCGACATCGACCGGCACGAAGCGCTTGCGCACCAGCTTCCCGTCGATCTCTGTGATCGCCAGCAGGCTGGCGAAAAGGCCGATCAGTTCGTCGGTATCGTCGCTGGCGGCGTCCAGCAGATCGCGCTGCGCCGGGTCGGTCGCCAGCGCCGCAGCCTTCTCCAGCTTGGCGCTTACGCGGCTCAGCGGCGTGCGCAGGTCATGGGCCAGTCCGCTGGACACCTCGCGAAGATTCGACAGCAGCGTGGAAATCCGGTCCAGCATGCGGTTGAGCACCGTGGCAAGGCCGTCGAGTTCGTCCGCCCCGCCATGAACAGGCATGCGCTGGGTCATGTCGCCGGCCATGATCGCGCTGGCGCGGCTTTCCATCGCGCGCAGCCGGCGGCGGATGGTGACGCCGAAGGCAAGCGTCGTGCCCACGCTCGCCAGCATGAGCAGCGCGACGGCAGCGATGAACAGGCGCAGCAGCACGAAGTCCATGCGATCCACGATGGTCCGGTCCGCCGCTACCAGCAGGCGGCCGCCGTTCGACAGGCGCGCGTTGATGCCCTGGGCGATCGCCGGTGTCCCGTCGGGCCGGACGAACGGCACGAACTCGCTCCACCCCGGCGGCGGCATCCGGGCGTCGAGGCGGCCCGCTCGCCTGTGTCCCGCCGCATCGACCACGGCGTAACCCATCGATCGCTCGTCGTCGCCCGGCTCGTCGTCGAGGTAGCCCACCGTGCCGGGCTTGCTGGCGAGGTCGCGGATGCGGACCGCCTCGATCAGCGCATCGAAGCCGTGCTCGCGTTCGTATTCCAGCAGGGCACGGGTCTCGATATCGACCCGGTGGTCGATCTGTCGTTCGATCTCCTCATGGACGAACCAGTACGTGAGGCCGCCGAGCGCGGCGGTTATCAGCGCCGATGCCGCGGCGACGACGAGGACGAGCCCGGGAATGGTGCGCGGCAGGGAAAGGCGTCGGCGCCTGCCGGATCGCTCAGTCATCCGCCGGGTTCATGATGTAGCCCGATCCGCGCACGGTGCGGATGGCGTTATGCGCGAACCCCTGGTTCAGCTTGGTGCGCAGGCGGCTCATGTGAGTCTCGACGATGTTGGTCTGCGGATCGAAGCCGAAGTTCCAGATCCGCTCCAGCAGCAGGGTGCGCGTGACGACCCGGTCGGGGCTGCGCATGAGCTGCTCCAGCAGGCTGAACTCGCGCGGCTGGAGGTCGATCGGCAATCCGGCGCGCCTCACCGTGCGCCGGGCGAGGTTCATCTCGATGTCGCCGACGACGAGGTTTTGCTGAAGCGTCTGGGGCGCCGGGCGGCGGGCCAGGGCGATCAGCCGCGCGGCGAACTCGGCGAAGGCGAACGGCTTGGTCAGGTAATCGTCGGCGCCGCCTTCCAGCGCCTCGACGCGGTCCTCGATGCCGCCCAGCGCGGTCAGCATCAGGATCGGCGTCTGGCATCCGCCGTCCCGTGCCTGCTTCATCACCGAAAGACCGTCGAGCCCGGGAACCATCCGGTCCAGCACGGCGACGTCGAATTGCTCGTCCGCAAGCAGATCGAGCGCCTCGTGCCCCGATGTGACGAGGCGGGAATGGTGGCCCAGTTCGCCAAGGCCGGAGCCCAGATACTTCGAAAGCTCCGGATCATCTTCAAGAACCAGCACGTTCATCGCGGAAAACAACTCACCACTTTCGCCAAATTCCCAACATTGGGATTACATTGGGAAGAATACACTTCTTCCCAATGTTGCGTTTTGCATCTTGGGAACCACCATGCCCGTCTGTATCCGCCCCAGCAAGTGCGATTAGCTCGCATTATCGTTAGCAATTATGCTCGATCGATCAGGGGGATTCAGAAATATGCCTGCTTTCACGTCACTGCATGCGCGCAGCCGCCATGCCCTGCTTGCCGCCACGGCAGCTGCGCTCGTCGGCCACGGCGCGGCCGCGCAGGCGCAGGAAGCCCCGGCCAATCTCGGCGGCGCGACCGTCACCGCGACGTCGATCGACGACAAGGAAGCGCAGACTTCCTACAAAGTCAGCCGCTCGACCAGCGCGACGCGCACCGATACCCCGCTGATCGATGTGCCGCAGACGGTCAACGTCGTTTCGGTGAAGCAGATCGAGGATCAGGCTTCGAACAGCATCGGCGATGCCATCCGCTATGTGCCGGGCATTTTCTCGGCGCAGGGCGAGGGCAACCGCGAAACGCTGGTGATCCGCGGCAATTCCACCACCGGCGACTTCTTCGTCGATGGCGTGCGCGACGACGTCCAGACCTACCGCGATCTCTATAACATCGAGCGGCTCGAGGTCTTCAAGGGCTCCAACGCGATGATCTTCGGGCGCGGCGGCGTCGGCGGCGTCATCAATCGCGTCACCAAGGTCGCGAATGGCGACCTCATCCGCTCGTTCCGCGTCGAGGGCGGCAGCTTCAACCACGTGCGCGGCCAGTTCGACCTGGGTACGCCGCTGGGCGAGGTGGTTTCGGTGCGCATGACCGGCGTGTACCAGAACAGCGAGAGCTACCGCGACGGTGTCGACTACAACCGCTGGGGCTTCAACCCGACGGCGACCTTCAAGCTCGGCGCGGACACCACCGTGACCCTCGGCTACGAGCACTTCAAGGATGAGCGCGTTGCCGACCGCGGTGTCTCCACCTACCTCGGCAAGCCGCTGCACACCCCGCGCGGCCAGTTCTTCGGCGACCCCGACCAGAGCCCGACCTGGACCGATACGGACGCGGCGACGCTGTTCGTCGAGCACAAGTTCAGCGATACCGTCTCGATCCGCAACCGCACCCGCTATGCCGACTACGACAAGTTCTACCAGAACGTCTTCCCGACGACGGTGAACACGGCGCCGATGACCAACCCGGCCGGCCTGCCCGCCGGTACCTATGCGGCAGGAACCATCGTCGGCATCCAGGGCTACAACAACTTCACCAATCGCAAGAATTTCATCAATCAGACCGACCTGAACGCCCAGTTCGCCACCGGCGCGATCGAGCACACCCTGCTCGTCGGGGCGGAATACGGCCACCAGAAGACCGAGAACCTGCGTCAGGAAGCCTTCTTCCCCACCGCGTCCAACGCCAGCGGCGTGACGACGATCTATGCGACGCTGCTCGACCCCACGATCAGCCGCCCCGACATCCGCTGGGCGCAAAGCGCGTCGAGCCCGCAGAACCGCGGCACCGCCGAAGTCGTCGCAGGCTACGTGCAGGACCAGATCGCGCTCTCGCCGATGTTCGACGTGGTTGTCGGCGTGCGCTACGAGCACTTCACCACCAAGGTCACGAACCTGCGCAACAACCAGGACTTCAAGGTCACCGACGACCTGTGGTCGCCGCGTGCGGGCCTGATCTTCAAGCCGGTGGAGAACGCCTCGATCTACGCCAGCTACTCACGCACGTACCTGCCGCGCGGCGGTGACCAGCTCACCGGCCTGTCGCCGACCAACCAGAACCTCGCTCCGGAAAAGTATCAGAACTACGAACTGGGCGCGAAGTGGGACATCCTGCCCACCTTCAACGTATCGGCCGCCGTGTTCCAGCTGGACCGCACCAATGTGCTCGCCGACGTCGATGGCGACGGCATCCAGGAGCCGGTCGGTCGCCAGCGCACCAAGGGTGTGGAACTCGCCGTCGCAGGCAGCATCACCAAGCAGGTCAGCATGGTAGGCGCCTATACTTATTCGGACGGCACGTTCCTCGATGACGTGTCGGGTACGGTGAAGGCCGGCAACATCCTGCCCAACATGCCCAAGCATAGCGCCTCGCTGTGGACCCGTTTCGATCCGATCGAGCAACTCGGCGCCGCCGTCGGCGTCATCTATCAGGGCAAGCGCTATGCCTCGACCGACAACCTCGTCTCGATGCCCGGCTATACCCGTGTCGATGCCGCGCTCTATTACAACCTGAGCGAGACGGTCAGCGCCCAGCTCAACGTGGAGAACGTCTTCAACAAGCGCTACTTCATCTACGCGCACAGCAACACGAACGTGACGCCGGGATCGCCGACCGCGTTCAAGGTCGGTCTCAACGCGCGCTTCTGAGCCCGCAGCGTGATCGGTCTGGATCGATGATCCACGTCGCTAAACTGTCGCCGATCGAGAAACTGGCGATCGACCTGATCCGGGGCTGCCGACCGGCACGCCTCGGGTCGGACGACTGCCGGGATTTCGTCCGGCTTGCGCGTGCGGCGAAGGGGGCGGGGATGGTCATCTCCGCCCTCGACTGCCCTTATCTGGGCGATGACGAGGCGACGTTGCTCGGCTGTCTGGCGCTGCTCCAGCGCCAGCGCGCGATATTGGCGCTGGATCTCGATCCGCAACTGCTGCGCCATCTTGCACGCGGGGCGGAGCGTCTTGCCGGATATGGCGGCAGGCTCGAATATCGCAACGTCGCGCGGATATCTCCCGGCGGCTCGACCCGGCGAAAGCGTGCGTGGCGCAGCAGGAACGCGCCCGCGCCCACAGTCGCGCAGGATCATCTGCACTGAGGAGCGGCGACCAGCCTTGATCATCGTCCTTTCGAACATTGGGATTTTGTATGGTTGCCTCCAGAATCGCCCAATGTGCGTCTGCTAGCGCCTTGGGCATGCGCCATCTTGCTCTCCTGATCCTGCCGCTCGCCGTGTCCGCCTGCGGTCAAACGGCATCCAAGCCATCCACGCCGCCCGCCCATGCGGAGCTGATCGCGAACGAAGCCGAACTGCTCAAACTCACCCTGACGCCCAAGGCCCAGCAGCGCCTCGGCATCAAGACCACGACGGTGGGCGGCGGTTCGGCCGCGCAGACGCGGCAGGTGACCGGCGAGATCGTGGTGCCGCCGACGAGCGCGGGCGGCGTGCCCGTCAACTCGCTCACCAACCTGCAGCAGGTCGGATCGCAGCAGGCGGTGGCCGACGGCGAAGTGGCGCGCACCGAGGCACAGGCCCGGCTCGCCCGCATTGCCCTGACCCGCGCCGAGGCCCTCGTGCGTGAGGAAGCCGGAAGCGTGCGCGCCCGTGACGAGGCCGCTGCCGCCCATGCCGCCGCGCAGGCCGCGCTCGGCGCCGCGCGCCAGCAGCGCAGGCTGCTCGGCCCGGCGGTCGCGACGCTGGGCACCCAATCGACGCTCTGGGTTCGCGCATCGGTCTTCGCCAGTGACGTTGGCGCGGTGCTGCGCGGGAGCGAGGCCATGATCCACCCGCTCGGCGGGAACGGAGAAGGCAGGAGTGCACGCCCGGTCCAGGCGCCGCCCTCCGCCGACAGCGTGGCGGGCACCGTCGATCTCTATTATGCCGTGAACAACGGCGACCGCGCCTTGCGCGTCGGTCAGCGCGTCGCGGTCGAACTGCCTCTGGCCGGGCGCACGCAGGGCCTATCGGTCCCGTCCTCGGCCATCGTGCGTGACATCTACGGCGGCGAATGGGTCTACCGGAAGACCGGTGCCGATGCTTTCGTGCGCCAGCGCGTGGAGGTCGCCTCGGAAAGCGGCGGCCAGGCGCTGCTCGCGCGGGGGCTCAAGGCCGGGGCGCTGGTCGTGACCGTCGGCACCGCGGAGCTCTTCGGCACCGAGTTCGGGGCGGCGCACTGATGCTGGCCGGTCTCGTTCGCTTCGCGCTGGTCCAGCGCGTCCTCGTGCTCGCCCTTGCGGCGCTGCTGGTGGTCCTCGGCATCCGCGCCGGGCGCGATGTCCCGCTCGACGTGTTCCCCGAGTTCGCCCCGCCGATGGTCGAGATCCAGACCGAGTCGCCCGGCCTGTCCACCGAGGAAGTCGAAAGCCTCGTCACCGTGCCGATCGAGACGGCGGTGAACGGAGTGCCGGACCTGATGACGCTGCGCTCCAAGTCGGTGCTCGGCCTGTCCTCCGTCCAGATCCTGTTCGATCGCGGCACCGACGTCATGCGTGCAAGGCAGATCGTCGGCGAGCGCATCGCGCAAGTGCAGGCGCGCCTGCCGCTGGCCGCGCGCCAGCCGGTGCTGATGCCGCCGCTGTCCTCGACCAGCCGCGCGATGAAGATCGGGCTGACCTCCACCAAACTCGACCAGATGAAGCTGTCCGAACTGGTGCGCTGGACGATCCGCCCCCGGCTGATGGCCGTGCCCGGCGTCGCCAACGTGGCGGTCTGGGGCCAGCGCGACCGGCAGTTGCAGGTGCTCGTCGATCCCGACCGCCTGCGCGCCTCGGGCGTGACCCTTACCGAAGTGCGCGCCGCTACGGGCGATGCGGTGCTGGTGGGCGGGGGCGGCTTCGTCGATACCCCCAACCAGCGCATCGCCGTGCAGCAGGCGGGCATGGTGCAGGACGCCGCCCAGCTGGGTCAGGCGATCGTCAGGCAGTCCGGCAACGCTCCCGTCCGCCTGTCCGACGTCGCCCGCGTGATCGACGGCCATGCGCCGCCGATCGGCAACGCGATCATCGACGACGTGCCCGGCATCATGCTGATCGTCGAGAAGCAGCCGACCGCCAACACGCTCGAGATGACCCGCGCGGTCGAGGCCGCCATCGCCGAGCTGAAGCCGGGCCTGACCGACGTGAAGATCGATACCACGATCTTCCGCCCGGCCACCTTCATCGAGCGCTCGATCGACAACCTGACCCGCGCCCTGCTGATCGGCTGCGCGCTGGTGGCGGCGGTGCTGTTCCTGTTCACGCGCGACTGGCGGCAGGCGGTCATCAGCCTGACGGCGATTCCCCTGTCGCTGCTCGGTGCCGGTCTGGTGCTGCTGTGGAGCGGGGCGACGATCAACGTCATGGTGATCGCGGGCCTCGTCATCGCGCTGGGCGAAGTGGTGGACGATGCCATCATCGACGTCGAGAACATCGCTCGCCGCCTGCGCCTCAACCGCGAGGCGGAGCATCGGAAATCGGCTTTCGAGGTGGTCCTCGCCGCCTCGCTGGAAGTGCGCTCGGCAGTGGTCTTTGCCTCGCTCATCGTGATGCTGGTGTTCCTGCCGATCTTCTTCCTCGGCGGGCTGGCGGGGACGTTCTTCCAGCCGCTGGCGATCGCTTACGTGCTGGCGATCGGGGCCTCGCTGCTGGTGGCGCTGACGGTGACCCCCGCGATGTGCCTGTTGCTGCTGCCCCGCGCGCCGTTGACCGAGGAGCGCGACACCCGCTTCGTCGGCTGGCTCAAGGGCCGCTACGCCCGCATCCTGCCCCGCGCGGTGGTGCGCCCCAGGGCGGCGATCGGCGTGGTGGCGGGCGGCCTGCTGCTTTCAGGGCTGGGTTACATGACCTTCAAGGACCAGTTCCTGCCCGACTTTCGCGAAACCGATTTCCTGATGCACTTCGTCGAGAAGCCGGGCACCTCGATCGAGGCGATGGACCGCATAACCATCCGCGCGTCGAAGGAACTGCGCTCGATCCCCGGCGTGCGCAATTTCGGCGCGCACATCGGCCGCGCCGAGCAGGCGGACGAGGTCGTCGGCCCGAACTTCACCGAACTGTGGATCAGCCTCGACGAAAAGGCCGACTACGACGGCTCGGTCGCGAAGATCAAGGAAGTGGTCGACGGCTACCCCGGCCTGTTCCGCGATGTGCTGACGTACTTGCGCGAACGCATCAAGGAAGTGTTGACCGGCGCCGGTGCCACCGTGGTGGTGCGCATCTACGGCCCCGAGCAGGAGGAACTGCGCGCCGCCGGGCAGCGCGTGCGCGATGCGGTTTCGGGTATTCCCGGCGTGGCGGACCTCAAGCTGGAGAGCCAGGTGCTGGTCGCCCAGCTGCGCATCCGCCCGCGTCCCGAGGATCTGGGGCGGTTCGGCCTGACGGCGGGCGAAGTGCGCCGTCAGGCGCAGACGCTGGTGGCCCAGCAGAAGGTCGGCGAGATCTACCGCGACCAGCGCGCCTTCGACGTCGCGCTATGGGGCGAGCCCGCAGTGCGCGGCAATATCCACGCCCTGCGCGATCTGATGATCCAGTCGCCGGCCGGTGCCCCGGTACGCCTCGCCGACATCGCCGATGTCGAAGTGGTGCCCGCGCCCAACGAAGTGAAGCGCGAGAACGGCCAGCGCCGGCTCGACGTGACGCTCAACGTGTCGGGTGCGGATCTCGGCACGGTGGCGCGCGGGGTCGAGGCGGCCGTCGCCAAAGTGCGCTTCGCCAGCGGTTATCACCCCGAAGTGCTGGGCGAATATGCCGCGCTAAAGGAGTCGCGCCAGCGGCTCTGGACCACCGGGGCGCTGTGCCTGATGGGCGTGCTGCTGCTGGTGTGGATCGAGTTCCGCTCGCGCCGGATCACCGCGCTGGTGGGCGTGAGCCTGCCGTTCGCGCTGGTCGGCGGGGTCGTTGCGGTGGCGCTGACGGGCGGGGTGCTCTCGCTCGGCTCGCTGGTGGGCTTCGTCACTGTGATCGGCATCGCCGCGCGCAACGGGATCATGCTGCTCTCGCACTACCGCCATCTCGAACGCGAAGAGGGGATGGCGTTCGGCCGCGACCTCGTCCTGCGCGGGGCGGAGGAGCGGCTGGTGCCCATCCTGATGACGGCGGCCTGCGCTGGGCTGGCGCTGGTGCCGCTGATCGTCGCGGGGAATGCCCCGGGGCACGAGATCGAGCACCCGATGGCCATCGTCATCCTCGGCGGCCTGCTGTCCTCCACCGTGCTCAACCTGTTCCTGATGCCCGCGCTCTATGCGCGCTACGGCGAGGAGAAGCGCACGCCGCCCGCTCAGGCTCAGGAGGTCCTGGCATGACGCGCCGCATTTCGCTCGCCGCGCCGCTGCTGGCGCTTGCCCTGTCGGCCTGCATGGGTGCGGGGACGCCTCCGAAGACCGTGGTTCCGCCCGCTGCGGGCGGCGCTTTCGCGGCGCTTCCGGTCGCCTCGATAGAGCCGGTGCCGGAAGACTGGTGGCGGCTCTACGACGACCCGCAGCTCGACGCGCTCGTCATGGCCAGCCTTGCCGCCAACGCCGACTTGCGCGTCGCCTACGCCAACCTCGACGGCGCCCGCGCGGCCTTGCGGCAGGCGCAGGCGGCGCGCTTGCCGACGACCACGGTGGAAAGTGCGCTGACGCTGGACAATCCCAGCAACCAGCCGAGCGCCGCCTCGGTCTCCGCCAGCGACTGGGACATCGCCGCGACCGCCAGCTGGGACATCGACCTGTTTGGCCGCCTGCGCTCCGGGGCACTCGCCGCGCGCGCCGATGCCGAAGCGCAGGCCGCTGCGCTCGACGGCGTGCGGGTGGCGGTGGTTGCCGATACCGTACAGGCCTATGTCGAATTCTGTGCTGCCTCCCGCGCCATTACCGAGGCCAAGTCGGTCGCCGCCGCGCAGGATCGCTCGGTGGCGCTGGTGAAGGAGCAGTTGGCCGCAGGCGAGGTCTCGCCGCTGGAAGTCTCGCAAGTCACCGCGTTGTCGGCATCGTCGCGCGCGGCGGTCGCGCCTTTCGAGGCGCAGCGGCTGAACGCGCTCTACCGTATCGCCACGCTGCAGGGGCGTCCCCCGGCGGAGGCGCGCGGGTTCGCGCTGGGCTGCGAGGCTGCGCCGCGCCTCAAGGGTGCACTGCCCGTGGGCGACGGCACCGCGCTGCTGCTGCGCC